>CALKVC010000187.1 GCA_937996595.1 uncultured Chitinophagaceae bacterium | reverse complement strand
CGTACTGCCGGCAAGCACTGTGATGATAATGCTGCTGCTTCCCTTTACATTCAGGCTGCTCCCGTTTGCTATGTTGAATGCGGGCGAAACTGTACCTCCGCCGATGGTATATGTTTTAGATGTTCCATTATTTATGAAATTAACCGTGGCATTGTTAATGACCCAGATGGATGAGGGGAAAAATGTGCCATCTATTGTTATGGTTGCATTCCTGTCAATGATGATATTGTCTGTGTTAACCGGTGCGCCAGCCGTTCCCGATCCGTTTGACATACTGTTCCAGTTTGCGCCGTTGCTGTATGTACCAGTTGTTCCTACCCAGTATTTTGTTTCGGAAAAAACATGATTTGTTAAACAGGCGATGATACCGCATAACATGAAGTACTTTTTCATACGCATAATATTATTGTTGCAAAACAGTGATGATGATATTAATTTGTTATAATCCTGTTTTCGGGGCAAATTTTGTTAAATGTAAACGGGTATGATTTATCGGGATATTGAACAAAATGGAATCTGCCTGAAATACCCGCAAGATATTGAACATTTAATAAAAAAGCCACCGGGGAAACCGATGGCTTTTATTAATATTACCTGATCTAACCCAAATAAATCAATTTAACTGCAGCCCAGGCTGTTACCACAGTTGAGACACTTGTAACAAGTACCGCTGCGTACGGTAATATGCCCGCAAACGTTACAGGCCGGTGCATCTCCCTGCATGGATTTATTAGCCTGGCTTACCGCATCCAGGTTGCCTGCAGGTTTAGCAGTATGAACCCGGTGTGCTTTAACGCCTTCTGTTTGCGGAGCGGTTGTACCCAGCACTCGCACTTCACTCAGTTCGTGTTTACGGTCGCCGATGGTTGGTGTAGATTCATCCCACGCATCATTGCCCAGGTTTTGAACTTCGGGTTTATCCAGCACATGAACCAGGTCGTTCCTGCCCAGGTATTCATATGCCAGGGAACGGAACATGAAATCTATGATGGATGTAGTGGTCTTGATATTCGGGTGGTCTACCATACCGGCTGGTTCAAACCGGGTGAATACGAATTTCTCCACGTATTCTTCCAAGGGAACGCCGTATTGCAAACCGATGGAGATGGCAATGGCAAAGCAGTTGAGCATGCTGCGCATGGTGGCGCCTTCTTTTGCCATATCTATGAATATTTCGCCCAGGGTTCCGTCGTTGTATTCACCGGTGCGAAGGAACAGCGCCTGGCCGTTTATTTTGGCTTTTTGTGTAAAGCCCCTACGCTTGGCCGGTAGTGCCCTTCGTTCAACGATCATGGCAAGCTGGCGCTTCAATGAGGTATCTGCACTGTTTTGTACGCGTTTGTTCATTTCTTCCAGCAATTCCTCAATGGTAAGTTTTCCCATATCCACCAGGGCAGATTCATGCCTGGCTTCCGTTTTTTCTTCGCCAGCCTGTTCGTTTTCTGTTCCGGGTTTCTTTTTCTTATCAGACTTGTTGCTGAGCGGCTGACTGAGTTTTGATCCATCACGGTAAAGCGCACACGCTTTTAGGCCGAGTTCCCAGCTCAGGCGGTATGAATCCGCTATCTCATCTATGCTGGCTTCGTTTGGCAGGTTGATCGTTTTACTGATGGCGCCGCTCAGGAAAGGCTGTGCAGCCGCCATCATGCGGATATGCCCGTGTGCATGGATATACCGCTGGCCTATCTGCCCGCATTTATTGGCACAATCAAATACCGGCAGGTGTTCTTCTTTCAGGTAAGGGGCGCCTTCAACGGTCATAGTGCCGCAGATATATGTGTTGGCATGGTCAATCTGTTCATCGGTAAATCCTAGCGCTTCCAGCAGGCTCCATTCAAAATCATAATATTGTTCTGCTGTAAATCCAAGCCGTTGCAGGCATTCTTCTCCCAGTGTATACACATTGAAAACGAAGCCGATTTCAAAGGCGCTGCCCATGGCTGCATTCAGCTTGTCAATGTCAGCAGGGAGGAACCCTTTTTCTTTCAGGCTGATATCGTTTATGAAAGGGGCACCCTGCAAACTGGCATGCCCTTTTGCATAATTTACGATCTCTTCAATTTCAGATTCACTGTATTTGAGGTTGCGCAAGGCCTGGGGTACACTTTGGTTGATGATCTTGAAATAACCGCCACCACTCAGTTTTTTAAATTTAACCAGGGCAAAATCGGGTTCAACACCGGTCGTATCGCAATCCATCACCAGACCGATGGTGCCGGTTGGTGCAATTACTGTTGTTTGTGCATTGCGGTAACCGTATTTTTCACCGAGCTTAACAGCATCGTCCCACGCACGGGTAGCGGCTTTTAGCAGGTAATCCGGACAATATTTTGCGTTGATGCCCTGCGGCTTTATTTCTATGCCATCATATGCTTCTGAAGCATCATAGGCTGCAGCCCTGTGATTACGCATCACCCGCAACATGTGTTGTTTGTTTTCCTTATACCTGTCAAAAGCGCCCAGGAAGCTGGCCATTTCAGCCGAGGTTTTATATGCCACACCTGTCATGATAGCTGTAATGGCTCCCGCAATGCCTCTGGCTTCTTCGCTGTCGTAAGCAATGCCGCTTACCATAAGCATACTGCCCAGGTTGGCATAGCCAAGGCCCAGGGTACGGTAATCGTAACTTAACCTGGCTACCTCTTTAGAAGGGAATTGCGCCATCAGTACAGAAATTTCCAGTACTACGGTCCATAAACGGCAGGTATATTCAAATCCTTCTACATTGAACTTATTGTTAGATTCATCAAAGAACTGGCGTAGGTTTACACTGGCCAGGTTACAGGCCGTGTTATCCAGGAACATGTATTCGCTGCAGGGGTTGGAGGCCCTGATGGGGCCGCCTTCGGGGCAGGTATGCCATTCATTGATGGTGGTATCGTATTGTGTACCGGGATCTGCACAGCGCCAGGCTGCATAGTTGATCTGGTTCCAAAGCTCTTTAGCTTTTACCGTTTTCATGGTACGGCCATCGCTACGGGCTTTCAGTTCCCAGTCACCGTCTTCATCCAGTACCTTGAAAAAGCTGTTTGGTATGCGAACCGAGTTGTTGCTGTTCTGGCCGCTAACGGTTCTGTAAGCTTCACCTTCATAATCGCTGGGATAACCCGCAGCAATCAGGGCAGCTACTTTATTTTCTTCTTCTACTTTCCAGTTAACAAAGTTTACAATTTCAGGGTGGTCAAGGTCCAGGCATACCATTTTAGCTGCCCGGCGTGTGGTACCGCCACTTTTGATAGCACCGGCTGCGCGGTCGCCGATCTTTAAAAAACTCATCAGTCCGCTGGAAGTTCCGCCACCGCTTAACTTTTCACCTTCCCCGCGGATGCTGCTGAAATTGGTTCCCACACCACTGCCATATTTGAAAATCCTGGCTTCCCTTACCCAAAGGTCCATGATACCGCCATCATTTACCAGGTCGTCATCTACACTTAAAATAAAGCAGGCATGGGGTTGCGGGCGCTCATAAGCTGATGAGGATTTTTTCAGCAGGCCGTCTTTGGCATCAACATAGTAATGCCCCTGTGGTTTTCCGGTAATACCATACACTTCATGCAGCCCGGTGTTGAACCATTGAGGACTGTTTGGTACACAGGCCTGGTTTAATATGGAATACACCAGTTCATCATAAAAAACCTGCGCATCTTCCGGTGTGGCAAAATAATGGTTACGTTCTCCCCATACCCTCCAGCAATGCGCCATACGATGCGCAACTTGTTTGGAAGATGTTTCCCTTCCCGTTGATCCGTCTGCCTGTGGTACGCCGGCTTTTCTGAAATATTTTTGAGCAAGGATATCAGTGGCAATCTGGCTCCATTGTTTGGGCACTTCCACATTCTCCATCAGGAAAACGATTTCACCGGTAGGGTTTTTAATTACAGAGGTTCGATAATCATATTCAAACATATCGAATGGGCTGATGCCCTCTTTGGTATACTGACGGCTGAACTGCAGCCTTTGTGGCGTTTGCTTTCTATTTGCCATGTTAAAAAAATATTCTTGGTTAGTAAGATTAAGAAACTGTTAAGCCCCGGTTGAGGAGAACGAAAGTATCTGTTGTTATTGAACAAACATATCCATAAATATCAACAAGCTGTGGACAAAAAATGTGTATATTTTCATAAATCAAATGCAGATTGATTTTGATGAGTTTTGCACGTTTTGTGGAAAGAATTAATTTTTTCTACCGTTATTTTAATTGTAATAATGTATACGATTATTCTGCAAACTTAAAAGAGCTGTGCAGCATAACTTTGCATAAAATTATGTATAACTGATGCGGGTAATCATACAAAGAGTTTCCGGTGCCGGAGTTAGCATTAACGGTATGCTGAAAGCTTCTATTGGCGGTGGTTTACTGGTATTTGCCGGTATTGAAGACAGTGATACTGCGGAAGATGCCGGATGGCTTTCAAACAAAGTGGTGAACCTGCGCATTTTTGATGATGAACATAAAGTGCCCAACAGGTCTGTCAATGAAACCGGCGGCGATATCCTGCTCATCAGCCAGTTCACTTTATTTGCTTCAACAAAGAAGGGGAACCGGCCGGGATATACCAGGGCAAGCAGGCCCGAATACGCTATACCGCTGTATGAGCTTTTCATCGGCAAACTGGAACAAGACCTGGGAAAAAAAATTTTCACCGGAACATTCGGAGCCGATATGAAAGTTGAATTGCTGAATGACGGGCCGGTTACGATTTTCATTGATACCAAAAACAAAGAATAAAAATGATATGCAGGATATAACATTGAATGAAGCCCAGTTACAAGTAGATGGATGGATAAAAAGCATTGGCGTAAAATATTTCAGTGAACTCACCAACCTGGGCATCCTGATGGAAGAGGTAGGTGAACTCTCGAGGCTGATGGTAAGGAAATACGGCGAACAATCTTATAAACCGGGTGAAATGGAAAAGGCGCTGGATGATGAAATGGCTGATGTGCTCTGGGTACTTATCTGCCTGGCAAACCAAACAGGGGTTAACCTTACGGAAGCCCTGCAAAGAAATTTTGAGAAAAAGACAAACCGCGACGGAACAAGACATAAAAACAATCCAAAACTGCGCTGATACATCATACATCAAAAAATCATACATCTCACATCATACATTATACATCTCACATCTAACATCCTCCATACACTATCTTTGCCCCATGATATCAAATTACTTCACATATAATAAGGGCAAAGTGATACAGGCATTAAGGTATCATTTCATCAGCAGGAACGAAATAAAGATTATGATGGTGCTGGTAAATGTATTTGCCATCCTTTCTGCAGCCTTGTTTTATTTTAAGAAAATATCACCATTCGCTTTCCTGGCCAGTTCGCTGTTATGGTTTGTGATGATGGTGCTTTTCTGGTTTCTTTTGCCTAATATCATTTATAAAAAAGCGGGAACTTTTAAAGACAGGTTCAGGGTTGTTCTTGCCGACAGGTTTTTTTGCCTTGAAAATGAAAGGGGCAGCAGGGAATGGGAATGGAACCAGTTCAGTACCTGGATGGAGAGTCCGCATTTCTTTCACCTGTATTTCAACAGCAGGTCATTTTTTATTATTCCCAAAGAGGCTTTTGAAGGAGATGAAGAACATGCAGCCCGAAGAATACTTGCGTCACATATCAAGAAATGATTACAGCGATTTTACCATCAGGTGGTGAGGAAGCCCAACTTCGGTAAACTGTTCTCCCAGCACCTTATATCCGAATTTTTCATAAAAACCGATAGCGCTGTCCCGGGCGTGCATCACCAGGTTGTGATAACCTTTGTCCCTGGCCAGGTTTTCTACAAACGACATCAGCGAAGCGCCGATACCCTTTCCCTGCAGGTTATTCTGAACGGCCATCTGCCTGATTTTAAGGGTTTGATTGTTTATTTTGGTAAGCATGCAGCAACCAAGCATGTTATCATCGTCAAATGCAGCAATCAGGATATTGTCTTTTTCGGAATTAAGTTCTTCTTCCGTAAAACCCAATCCAAGCGGCTGGCGCAAGATCTGGTATCTTAAAGCCACCATCTGCTCGTATTCCCTGGTGCCATGATCTATTTGTTTTAAACCCATTTCAAGTGAATTTTAAAGTTGGTTGACTACAGAAGGGTGGAAGTTGATACAATATACATCATTTTTCATTTCGTTTTTTCCTGCCTGTAAAAAATTGGCTTATTTGTACTTTGCCGAATTTCAGGGTTTTAAAGCTATTTTGGGCTATTATTCCCACTTATGCAGTATTTCTTTGTAATTAGTTCAAAAAGTATATTTTTGCACTTGTATTAACTAAATATTATTACCATGTCAGACATTGCAACAAGAGTAAAAAAGATCATTGTTGACAAATTAGGTGTTGATGAAGCAGAAGTTACACCGGAAGCTTCATTCACAAATGATTTAGGTGCCGATAGCTTGGACACCGTTGAATTAATTATGGAATTTGAAAAAGAATTTAATATTTCTATTCCTGATGAACAGGCCGAAACCATTACTACAGTCGGCCAGGCAGTTTCCTATTTGGAAGAAAACGCCAAGTAACCAACTTTTAATTATCACAGGCAAATTGTATGGCTTTAAAGAGAGTAGTAGTTACCGGATTGGGAGCCCTTACTCCATTGGGTAAAACTGTTGATGCATATTGGCAGTCTTTGGCCGATGGCGTTAGTGGTTGCGATTACATCAAACAATTCGATGTTACTAAATTTAAAACCCGGTTTGCCTGTGAAGTTAAAGATTTCGATCCTACTACCTACCTTGATAGAAAGGAAGCCCGGAAAATAGACAGGTATTGCCAGTTTGCACTCATTGCCAGCGATGAAGCGGTTAAGGATGCCGGTATCACAAAAGATAATGTTAACCCTGACAGGGTTGGTGTCATTTTCGCCAGCGGAATTGGCGGATTGATCACTTTCCAGGAAGAGGTGATCAATTTTGCTTCGGGTGATGGAACACCGCGTTTTAATCCATTCTTCATCCCTAAAATGATCCTGGATATTGCAGCCGGTCAGATTTCTATCCGTAATGGTTTTCGCGGGCCCAATTTTGCTGTGGTAAGTGCTTGTGCATCATCTACCAATGCCATCATTGACGCATTTGATACCATCAGGCTGAATAAGGCAGACATCATCATCACCGGTGGCAGCGAAGCCGTAATTAGTGCTGCAGGTGTTGGCGGATTTAATGCCATGAAAGCGCTCAGCGAACGGAATGACGATCCGGCAACAGCCAGTCGCCCGTTTGATAAGGACCGCGACGGTTTTGTGATGGGCGAAGGTGCTGGTGTACTGGTGCTGGAAAGCCTGGAACACGCCCTGGCACGCGGTGCAAAAATATACTGCGAAATTGCCGGCGGCGGCGCAACAGCCGATGCCCACCATATTACGGCGCCACATCCCGAAGGCCTGGGTGCAAAAAATGTTATGAATGTTACCCTACAAGATGCCGGGATGAAACCCGAAGACATCGATTATATCAATGTTCATGGCACATCTACTCCGTTGGGCGATATTGCTGAAACAAAAGCCATCCTGAGTGTATTTGGCGATCATGCCTATAACCTCAATATCAGTTCTACCAAAAGCATGACAGGCCATTGCCTGGGAGCAGCAGGCGTTCTGGAAGCCCTTGCCTGTATCATGGCTGTAACCAAAGATATCGTTCCTCCTACCATCAACCACTTTACAGATGATCCGGAACTGGATCCCAAACTTAATTTCACATTCAATAAATCGCAGCATAGGGTTGTTAAAGCAGCCATCAGCAATACATTCGGATTCGGTGGGCATAACGCTTCCGTGATCGTAAAAAAATATGTAGCCTGATATTGCTTTGATACTTTTTCCCGCATCCGAAAACGAAAGCACCTGTTTTAATTAAAACAAATACTTTAATTTCGGAAAAACATATCAGCCTGTTTTGAAATTCCTACAAACCTTTTTTGAGAAAGACGCCAGGAGGAAAGAGTTCAAGAAGCAACTCAACAATGTACTTGGTTTTTCGCCGGGAGATGTATCCTTATACAAGACTGCATTAAGCCACCGATCGGTACGTGAAGGCGCAGACGAAAACAATGAACGCCTGGAATTCCTGGGTGATGCGGTTTTAAGTTCCATCATTGCCCATTACCTGTTTAAGAAATACCCGTACAAAGGCGAAGGGTTTTTAACCGAGATGCGTAGCAAAATGGTAAACAGGCAAAAACTGAATGAGATTGCCCTGAAAATGGGATTGAAAAAAATTACCTTCTATAACAAATTTGATAATGCCCTGAAAATCTCGCAGATTTTCGGAAATACACTGGAAGCATTGATAGGCGCCGTTTTCCTTGATAAGGGATACAAAAAAACACAGCGATGGGTAGAAGAGTTCATTATTTTCCCGCACCTGTTCACCGACGACCTGGAAGGTATTGAAATCAATATCAAGAACAAACTCTACGGTTGGGCCAACAAAAATGGTAAAGCACTGGAATTTGAAACCCTGGAAGAAAAGATTGAAAACGGCCGGCGTTTGTTCACTATCGGTGCAACGGTAGACGGCGAACTCGTTTCACAGGCTAAAGGATATAATAAGAAAGACGCCAGTCAGATAGCAGCACAGATGGCGGTGGAAAAATTGGGACTATAGCAATTCGTTTAAAGGTTTAAAGTTTGATGGTTGAAATGTTAGCATGCACACAACCTTTGAACGATTTAAACCCTTAAACCCTTAAACGGTTTTAACGATGAAATTTGGAATACTAGGCAGCGGAAGCTGGGGAACAGCATTGGCAAAAATCTTAACAGACAAGGGACACCGCATTTATTGGTGGAACAGGAGCGAGTGGGCGATTGAACAACTGAAACAAAGGCATCATAATCCGCAGTACCTGCCATCTGCCCACCTGGATATCAGTAAACTGGAATTAACATCCAATCCGGAAACCGTTATAAAACATTCGGATGTTATTTTGATTGCTATTCCTTCAGCATTTGCTGCAGAAGTGCTTGCTTCGCTTGATAAAGGCTGCTTTCGCGGCAAGAAGATCATTTCTGCCATCAAAGGGATTTTACCCGAAGAGAATGTATTGCTGAATGATTACCTCAAACAGCATTTTAATTTTCCGATAGAAGATTATTTTACGGTACTCGGCCCCTGCCATGCAGAAGAAGTGGCGGCAGAAAAACTGTCTTACCTTACGTTCACCGGTGTGGATAAAGCGTACACATCCCTCATTTCACAGGCTTTCAGATCAGCTTATATCAATACCATAGAAAACAGCGATATATATGGCGTGCAGTATGCTGCGGTACTTAAAAATATTTATGCCGTTGGTTCAGGCATTGCTCACGGGCTTGATTACGGCGATAATTTTCTAAGCGTGCTCATAGCAAACAGCGCAGATGAAATGGCCGGTTTTTTACGCAAAGCAGGTATCCTGAATGCAGAAGTGGGATACCTGGAAACGGACAAGTCTCCGCAAACATTGCCGCATCATAACTATGCTTCTTCTGTTTACCTGGGAGATCTGCTGGTAACCTGTTATTCGCTTTTCAGCCGTAACCGCACATTTGGTAATATGATTGGCAAAGGATATTCTGTTAAAGCTGCCCAACTGGAGATGAGCATGGTGGCCGAAGGATATAATGCCAGCAAATGCATGCACATCATTAACCGGAAAATAGGAGCCGGTATGCCTATTGCTGAAACCGTTTACCAGGTATTATGGCAGCAACTGCCGGCCAGTGAAGGGTTCAGCTTTATAGAAAAAAACCTGGTATAAGCAACAGGAAAAACACATTAAAAAAACAAGTCTGCTGCAATACCGTCTGCAAAAAGTTTTCCCGTTTTAGTTAAAGCAAGCGCCTGGTCACGCAAGGCCAGGTTGCCGGATGACAAATGCTTGCTGCCAGATTTCAATAACGTTTCATAAGTATCTATCCCGGAATGTTCCTTAATCAGCGCCAGGTTTATGCCTTCAATGGTTCTTAACGATGTCATGATGTATTCATTCAGTTGCTGAACCGGAGAAAGTACTTCTTCCTCAAAGGGAATGGTTCCCATTTCAATCGATTTTATATAAAGCGCATTGTTTGCCAAATTCCATTTCCTGTTGCTAAGGCCGTTATATGAATGGGCTGAAGGCCCGAATCCGTAATAAGGAACGCCATATCCTGCGGGATGCTGCAACCAGTAGCTGCTGTTATGCCTGCTCCTCATGCCGGGTTTGGCAAAATTGCTTATTTCATAATGTTCGTAACCGTTGGCTTCCATCAGATCCATCAACAGCAGGAACTGTTCTGACTGTTTTGCCGGATCAATGTTTAGCAGCCCCTTTTTTTCCGACTGATGATAAAGAGCCGTATGCTTTTCTACCGTTAACGCATAACCGGAAATATGCGGTACCGCTTCGGCAAATAGTATTTCAAGGTTCCTTTTAAGGATTTCATCCGATTGAAACGGAGACCCGAAAATGAGGTCGGCTGAATAATTGGTAAACCCTGCTTCTTTAATGTCTTTGATTGCCTGCATGGCTTCACCCGCATGATGGGCACGGTTCATCCATTGCAGTTCTTCCTCCAGGAATGTTTGAACGCCCAGGCTAAGCCTGTTAATGCCGGCATCCAGCCATGCATCCAGTTTTTCCGGGTTAATATCGTCGGGATTGGCTTCCAGGGTTATTTCCGCATGCTTCGCCACTTCAAAATGATTGTTAACATGTATCAGCAAATTCTTAATTTCTGATGCGTACAGCAAACTGGGTGTTCCGCCACCGAAATAAATGCTGCTGATACTGGGGCCGTCATCTTCATAATATCCGGTAAGACTGATTTCCTTTTTTATTGCTTCCAGCATTTGATCCTTTAGTGCAAGCGACGCAGAAAAATGAAAATTGCAATAGGTGCAAGCTTGTTTGCAAAATGGGATGTGTATGTATACGCCGGCCAATGGATGTAGGTTTACTTTTAGTACTTTTGATGTTTTACTGCATGAACATCACCCGAAAATTCCTGGTAAATACATGGCTGCTGGTATGCTTTTCGGGCTGCCTGTTCATCCATGCTTCCGCACAAAAGGGCTCAGACCAGAAAAAAGTGATGCTCTCTTTTACTGTAATCGGCAAAGATAGTTCCTTTGATATTCAGTCTTTACAATTGCAGGAATCATTCAATACATACGATGCCGCTGCAGCATATGTTCAGAAAATTCCTTCACTGCTTGCTACAAAAGGATTCCCGGTGGCTTCTGTTGATAGTATGTGGAGGTCAGATTCGGTTTTTCATGTGTTATTATACCCCGGAACCAGGTATAACTGGATTCAGCTAAGGCCTGTAAACATTGACCAAAAAGCGTTGGACGAAGCCGGTTTCCTGGAAAAGGATTTTGCCGGCAAACCGGTTAACATAACCAGGCTGCAGCTGTTACAGCAAAAGCTGCTCGACTATTATGAACATGAAGGCCATCCGTTTGCCTCCGTAAGCCTCGATTCGGTGCAGGTATCCGATGATAAGATCATCGCCATACTGAAAGCGGATAAAGGGATGCTGTATTATATTGACAGCATCAGGGTTTTTGGGAAAGCGAACCTGAAAAAAAAATTCCTTCAGCGTTACCTGAATATTTTTAATGGAAGCGTTTACGACAAGGTGAAACTGCAGCAGGTGGATAAACGAATGTTAGAACTGCCGTACATAACACCTGTACAGCCATCAGACCTTACCATGCTTGGTGCGGGAAGCGTGTTAAACCTGTATGTAAAACCGAAAAGAAGCAGCCAGGTGAATTTCCTGGTGGGTTTGCTGCCCGGTTCGGGCCAATCGGGAAAGATGCAGTTGACAGGAGATGTTAACCTCGACCTGAAGAACATGTTCGGATCGGGTGAATCAATACTGTTGAAATGGCAGCAACTGCAGCAAAAATCTCCCAGGCTTACCCTCGGGTATAACCAGCCGTATATTTTCAACACAGCTTTCGGGCTTGATTTCCTGTTCGACCTCTTCAGGAAAGATTCCAGTTTCCTGCAGATCAATGCACAACTCGGGCTCGCTTATGTGATATCAGCAAACAAATCCGGTAAACTGTTCGTACAATGGCAAAATACCGGGTTGCTGGCGGGCGCTATCGATACCAATGCGATAAAAGCCGATAAACGTTTACCGGCCAATATTGATATCAATTCAGTGAATATCGGTTTAAGTTATGATTGGACGAACAGCAATTACCGGTTTAACCCGCGAAATGGAAATGAAGTGAGTGTTACGGGTTCAGTCGGAATAAAGAATATCAGGAAAAATAATGACATCATAAGCATAAAAGACCCTTCATTCAATTATGCCTCATTATATGATTCCATTAAACCGGATGTATACCAGTTACGGGTGAAGCTTTCCGCAGCCCATTATTTCCCGGTTGGTAAATCGTCGGTTTTTAAAACGGCTTTACATGCAGGCTTTTACGAAAGCCCGGTTGTTTTCAGGAATGAACTGTTCCAGATCGGCGGATATAAACTGATGCGTGGCTTTGACGAAGAAAGCATCTATGCATCCAGGTATGCTGTGCTTACAGCAGAATTCAGAAGCCTGATTTCGCTCAATTCATACCTGTTCTTTTTTGCCGACGGCGGGCTGGTGAAAAACAGGTACAGGGAAGTGGATGTAAATAATAATTTTTTTTCCGGCGGACTGGGGCTTGTTTATGAAACAAAAGCGGGTTTGCTTAACATCAGTTATGCACTGGGAAAAAGGAATGATGTTACATTCAATCTGGGCAATGCATCCAAACTGCATTTCGGATATGTCAATTACTTTTAAAACTTTACCGGCAGCAAACTATTTTTGCATCAAATACAACCACGCATGCTGAAGCGGTTACTATTATTTTTGCTGTATATGAGCCTGGCAATAAGTTATTCCCTGGCACAGCAGCAGGATTCAGCAGCAAGGGAACCTGCAGGCAAGCCTTTAACAGATAGCCTGGTTCATAAAGACAGTTCATCAGCCGGCCTGAAAGATACTGTAATTGCGTCCGTTAAAGCAACCGTACAAAACCCCCTGCAGCGGCTGCTGGATGATAACCATTATTTAAATGCGGACAGCGCAGCAACAAATTTTATCCAGCGCGAAAAGAAGCGGCAATCGAAGGACCTCTTGTTTTATACCATACTTTCGCTGGTCTTTGTTTTTGCCTTAATGAAATTTATTTTTCCCAGGTATTTCTCCAACCTGTTCAGGGTTTTCTTTAATACATCGCTGAGGCAAAGCCAGCTTACCGACCAGTTGTTGCAGGACAAGCTTCCATCATTGCTTTTTAATGCTTTGTTTGTACTCATTGGAGGCGCGTACGTATACCTGTTACTGAATTACTTTGAAAAACCGGGTAACCTGCAGGGCTGGAAAGTAATTTTGTTTTGTACGGCTATATTAGCCATCATCTATCTGGTAAAATACATGGTACTTAAATTCGCCGGCTGGGTAACCGGGTTTAATCATGAGGCAGATACTTATGTATTCATTGTTTTCCTGGTTAATAAGATCCTGGCCATTTACCTCATTCCGCTGATGATCATTATTGCATTCTCCGACAGGCAGGTAGTAGAATTTGCCCTGATCATCTCTTATGTATTGATCGGCCTGATGCTGCTCCTCCGTTTTTTCAGGTCTTACAGCCTTCTTAGAAACAGGATACAGGTGAGCCGTTTGCATTTTTTCCTGTTCATAGCAGGTATCGAAATAATCCCTTTGGCGCTCATTTACAAAGCTGCTTTGTTGTTTATGAGTAAAAATTTATAATTTTGCAGCATCAGCGGAGATATAAGTATGATAAAAAAGGATTTAACAACGGCGGTTGCTTCAGATAAAAAGGTTAAAAAGATACTTATTACACAACCGAAACCGGAAGGTACCAAATCGCCCTATTATGACCTGGCCAATAAGCACGGGGTATCTCTTGAATTCCATCCTTTTATAGTTGTGGAAGGCATTCCGGCAAAGGAATTCCGCAAACAGAAAATTGACATTGCCGCCTATTCAGCCGTAATATTCACCAGCCGAAACACCATCGATCATTTTTTCAGGATCTGCGATGAGATGAAGGTTACCGTATCGCAGGATACCAAGTATTTCTGTATTACAGAAGCGGTGGCATTGTATCTTCAGAAATTTATCCTGTACCGCAAAAGAAAGGTTTTTTACGGAGCCGATGGTGTTAACAAGAGCTTGTTTGATGTAATCAACAAGCATAAGGACAATGAAAAATTCCTGTATCCCTGTTCAGAATCCTTTGACAGTGAAATCACAAACTGGCTTAAAAACCATCAATGCGAATATGCCATACCGGTGCTCTATAAAATCATCAGCAACGATATCCGGGAAGTGATGGCCCGCGATTTTGATGTGATATGTTTTTTCACACCGGGCGGTGTTAAAAGCCTGATGGAAAATTTTCCCAAATACAAACAAAACGGAACCAAAATAGGTGCATTTGGCGCCAATACGTTTAAAGCTGCAGAAGAAGCCGGCTTACAACTGGATATCAAGGCGCCGTTGCCTCAGGCGCCCAGCATGATCAGTGCTTTGGATAACTTTTTGACGTCTGCCAAAAAGAAATAACCGCTTCCCTCCAGTTTTTCTTTTATCGAACATACTTTCCGCCTTAATAGTTTATTTTTAACTGATGACTGCCAAACATCCCAATAAACTTATCGGAGAATCAAGTATATACCTGCAGCAACATGCCTATAACCCTGTACAATGGTATCCCTGGGGAGATGAAGCCCTGCAACTGGCTAAAAAATATGACAGACCCATATTGGTAAGTATCGGGTATGCCGCTTGCCACTGGTGCCATGTAATGGAACGGGAAAGTTTTGAAGATGTTGATACCGCCCGGTTCATGAACGAACATTTTATCAATATCAAGATTGACCGGGAGGAGCGGCCCGACCTGGACCATATCTATATGGATGCGGTTCAGGCCATGACCGGAAGCGGCGGATGGCCGTTGAATGTATTTCTAACACCCGGCGCCCTGCCTTTTTATGGCGGCACATATTTCCCCCCGGTAAAAGCTTATAACAGGGCTTCCTGGAAAGATGTGCTGGCAGGTATCCAGAATGCCTGGGTTAGCAGGCGGGATGAACTGGAAGAGCAGGCACAGAAACTGTTATCGCATATATCAACGTCAGGAAAAGTATTCAGTAAAGCGGTTTCAGTTGTTACGGAAAACAATGAAAAGCCTTTTACAGCAGAGCAATGCGATATCATGGCAGTAAATTTGTTAAGGTCTGCCGATACATCCAATGGCGGTTTTGGCAAGGCACCCAAGTTCCCCCAAACCTTTTCCATACAATATCTGCTGGCATACAGCCATCATACGGGCCATGAAAAAGCATTGAAGCAGGCAGAACTTTCTTTGAATAAGATGCTGCAGGGTGGTATTTACGACCACCTGGCTGGCGGCCTGGCCAGGTATAGTACAGATAATGCCTGGCTGGTTCCGCATTTTGAAAAAATGCTGTACGATAATGCCCTGTTGGTATCTGTACTGGCAGATGCTTACCAGATCACTCAAAAAAAACACTATGCCGGAGCTATTTGTAAAACACTCGATTTTCTGATAAGCGAAATGAAACATCCGCAGGGAGGTTTTTATGCAGCGATAGATGCAGACAGTGAAGGGGAAGAAGGGAAATATTATGTGTGGGATAAACAGGAAATATTGGATTTGCTGGGTGAAGACGCCGGTCTGTATTGTTCATGGTTCAATATAACCGGTAACGGTAACTGGGAAGGGAAAAACATCCTGCATATTACAGAAGAACCGGAAATTTTTGCCGAACGTAATAATATGAGTTTGCCGGAACTGGAAAACCTTATCAGCCGTTGCAATGAAAAATTAATGGCAGTAAGAAATAAAAGGGTTAGGCCAATAACAGATGATAAGATACTGCTGGGATGGAATGCATTGCTGGTAACTGCCCTTTGCAAGGCATACGCTGCAACGGGTATTGAAAAGTACAAATCTGAAGCAACTGCTCTTTTTGATTTCATTAACCGGGTGTTTGCTGAAGAAAATGAAAACGGATATTTACACACTTATAAAAATAACCAGGCCAGGTTCCCGGCTTTCCTGGATGATTATGCTTACCTGGTTCAGGCCTGCCTGTATTTACAGGAAATAACAACAGGGCCGCAATACCTGCTCGCAGCCAAGCGGATTACGCAATATGTACTAGATAATTTTGAAGATGATGAAACCGGCTTTTTTTACTTTACCAATAGCAGCCAAACGGATGTGATAACCCGGAAAATAGATGTTCACGATGGAGCAACTGCATCCGGTAACAGCACAATGGCTGATAACTTGTATTACCTCTCTGTTATTTTTGAGAAAGGGGATTGGTATGAAAAAGCGCGGCACTTAACTTCACAGCTTGCTGAAGCTGCTATGAAATATCCGTCTTCATTTGCCGTTTGGGCTTTTATAATACTGAAACAGGTGATGGGCATCAGTGAGATTGTTATTACCGGTACTGATTCGGAAACAATCCATAAAGAAATGTTAAGATTGTATTTGCCCAATAAGGTAATGCAATGTCAAACTGCGGAAATAGCCGCTTTCCCGCTATTAAATGGCAAGGATTTTGGTTCAGGATCATATATTTACCTATGCAGGGATCATAGTTGTAAAGCCCCTGTTAATACAGTTTCTGAGCTATTGGATTTGATTAAAAAGCAGGGTTATTAACATACGTATTCACAATAATTAAATAATTTAGCCGTTATTCATCAGTTGAGTTGAAATTGTGTGAAAAAAATAATCTTTATGATCAACCCCAAAATGATAATAATTCAAAATAATCATTACATTTGCCCATTACCCTCAAAGTTTAAAACAATGACTAATCGGTTATTCTACTTGATAGCCATGGTAGCTATCGCTTCTACTTCGAGTAGTTGCAAAAAAAATAAGACAAGCTCGTTGCCGAAAGATGGCCAGCTTCATGGTGTAGCTCCAGGCGCACGTTGGTCACTACCGAAACCTCCGGGGATGGTGTATGTTCCACCAGGAACCTTCCATATGGGTCCCAGCGATGAGGATGTAAATTATGCGTATACTGCACGTAATAAGCAGGTTTCAATCAGTGGTTTCTGGATGGACGCCACCGAAATTACCAACAATGAATACCGTCAATTTACAAACTGGGTAAGAGATTCCATAGCCGCCAAGCTGATGGGATATGTAAAGCAGGGGGCTGATGGTAATGAATATATTGACTGGAAAAAGGCAAGTACCATCAAATGGGGCGATAAAGCAACTATAGAAAAGATAGATGCTATTGTTGTTACACCGGATAACCGCATTTTTGGTAAAAAAGAACTGGACGCGAAAAAAATTGTATACCAGTCAGAAATATTTGATTATAAAGCTGCCGCACAAAACAGGGATGTTACCATTCCACGTTCTGCATTCATTGTAAAACAACAAATTCCGGTTTACCCCGATTCACTTTGCTGGGTAAGGGATTTTGCCTATTCTTATAATGAGCCGATGGCTAAAAAATATTATAATCACCCGGCATTTGGTAATTACCCGGTAGTGGGCGTTTCCTGGAAACAGGCAACAGCATTCTGCGAGTGGCGTACCCATTATCTCAATTCATACCTTGAATCTAAAAAAAGGTCTCCTGAATCTGATTTCCGTTTACCTACAGAAGCACAATGGGAATATGCAGCAAGGGGCGGACGTTCACAGTCGCCATTTCCTTGGGGTGGACCTTACCTGAGGAATAAGAAAGGTTGCCTTCTGGCAAATTTCAAACCGGGCCGTGGAAATTATCCTGAAGATGGTGGTTTCTACACCGTAAGGGCCGATGCATACTGGCCCAATGATTTCGGTTTATATAATATGGCAGGTAATGTGGCCGAGTGGACATGTTCCCTGTTTTATGAGGGAGGATACAACTTCCAGCACGACATGAACCCTGATATCCGCTGGAATGCAAAAGATTCTGATCCTCCGCGGATGAAGCGTAAAGTATTGCGTGGCGGAAGCTGGAAAGATGTTGGATATTTCCTGCAAACCAGTACCCGCAGTTATGAATACCAGGACACCGCCAAATCTTATATTGGATTCAGGTGCGTAATCGACATGCCTCCAGCATCTAAAAAAAGGTAAACCATAGCAAAATTCTAACCTGATTTAATATTTCCGTAACCCGTTTTTTATGTAAGTAAGAAACGGGTTATTTTTCCAAAATTTTTATTTCATTAATTCAAAACAATCCCAGTTAAAACTTTTAAACTTTAAAACACATGTCAGTAAAAATCCCTTCTAATGTAAGTAAATGGATGGACGTAGGCGTATCAATCGGAGCAGCAGCGGTAATTTTCGGAGCTTTACAGAAAATTCTGCATACACCAATTGCAGATATCTGGTTAAAAATTGGTCTTTATACTGAGGCTGTTATCTTCCTTATCTATGGTGTTTTATACCTGATCTATCCGCCGGTAAAAGAGGAGTACGAGGGTAAACCAAAATTAGCTACAGCAGGAAATTCTGCATTGAATACAATGGATAAAATGCTCCAGGAAGCAGATATCACACCAACCAGCCTGAAAAAACTGGGAGAAGGTTTTAATAAACTGGGAACAACAGTGGCAGGAATTTCTGATGTTAGTGACGTCGTGAAATCTACCGGAGATTTCAGTTCTAAAACTAAAGAAGCTACGGCAGCAATCGGTACCATGGCTACTGCTTTTGCCAGCAGTGCCAATACCATGCAATCATTCAATACAGCTTCTGAAAGTGCTAAGGGTTTCCACGAGCAGGTACAGGTTCTTACTAAAAACCTGGGCTCATTAAACACGATATATGAACTGGAACTGAAAGAAAGCAATAACCACCTGAAAGCATTAAACAGCTTCTATGGTAAAATGGCTGAAGCCAGCCAGGCAATGATGAACAGCGTTGAAGATGCCAATAAAGCCAAAGAAGAAATCGGTAAACTGGCCAATAACCTGGGCAAACTGAATTCAGTTTACGGCAATATGCTAACAGCTATGCAGGGCAGGTAATAGCCGGAATACAATGAGATCCAAACAACATTGAATAAAAACATTAAATAGATAATAGTTATGGCTTTACCTAAAGAGCCCCGGCAAAAGATGATCAACATCATGTACCTGGTGCTAACCGCACTGCTTGCATTGAACGTATCATCTGAAATTTTGAATGCATTTAAAGTGGTGGACAAAAGTTTGATGCTGTCAAATACAAACCTTGATGGTGCCAATAAAACTTTGTTCCAGTCCCTGGATGCAAAATTAAAAGACCCGATGACTGCTGAAAAAGCAAAACCATGGAATGAAATGGCTTTGATAGCAAAAGCAGAATCGGAAAAACTGGATAAGTACATCGAAACTTTAAAAGGTGAACTGAAAAACGAAGCCGGTTTAAAACTGGTTGAAGGTAAGGAGCAATATAAGGAAGATGACCTGGAAGCGGCAACCCGTTTATTCGGAAATGGCGAAGGCGGAAAAAATAAAGGGGTAGAATTTGAGAAAATGCTCATTGAATACCGGAAGAAAATGCTGGCTATACATCCTGATATTGCAAAAGAATTTGCCACTTCACTGGCTGTGGAAGACATGGAAAAAAACAAAACCATCGGCCAGGATGGAAAACCGAAAGAGTTTACAGAAGCGTTCTTTCATATGACACCAACCGTGGCAGCTTTAACCTTGCTTAGTAAATTCCAGAACAACGTTCGGAATGCAGAAAACCAGGTGGTAACTTATTGCCACACGCAGGTTGGTGCGGTAAAAGTTGTTTACGATCAGTTTGCGGCGTTAGTTGGACAAACATCTAACTATGTTATGCCGGGCGAAGACATGGAAATTACGGCCGGTGTGGGTGCTTATAGTAAAGCTGCTCAGCCGCAGATTACCATTGGCGGTTCCGGAATTCCGATTGATGCAGAAGGAAGGGCCGTATATAAATTTAAGGCTAGCGGTGCCGGGCCACGTTCGGTACCTGTAAATGTAACGTATACAAAACCCGATGGAACCAAAGAATCTAAAACATTTGATGTAAAGTACACTGTAGGTACGCCCGGCGGAGCTGCGGTGATGCTTGACAAAATGAACGTGTTTTATATTGGTGTTGACAACCCGGTTACTATCGGTTCTCCAACAGGTTGGGATAAAACAACTGTTTCTATGAGTGGTGGAACTATATCTGGTTCAGGTTCAAACAGAACAGTTCGTGTATCTGCCGTTGGCCCGGCCAGCATCAGCGTAGTTGCCGATGGCAAGCCCACCAAGTTTGAATTCAGGGTTAAAAAAATTCCGGATCCAATCTTTAAAGTAGGTTCTGGTAAAGTAAGGATGCCTTCTGTTGAATTCAAAAGCCAGCAGTTTTGCCGGGCCGAACTGGAGCAATTCGACTTTGACCTGAAATTTTCTATCGTTAGCGCTACCGTTTATTTTTCCGGAGCTAATTTTCCAAACGTAGCACAGGCTACCATCAATGGTAACAGCCTGGCTTCATTGTCATCATTCATCCAAAGGTGCGGACCAGGTTCTGTTGTTACTTTCGATAACATCAAAGTACAGGGCCCGGATGGTGTTAGGGGAATTGATGGTAAATCAATAGCATTATATTAAAACATATCACTATGAAAAAGCAGTTTTTAAAATTTTTCTTGCTGGCCGTTTTACTCGGTGGGTTTGCACAGGTAGCAGAGGCGCAGAAAAAGCGTACCGCAACCAAACGTGCCTCTACTCGTAAAACAACAAAAACAAAAACAAAGGCAAGCATTCAGCCTACAACGGCTACAGCAGATACCGTTGCAGTTGCAGCAGCAGCAGCACCGGAGCCTCCTGTAAATGATAGCCTGCCTATAAAAGCTGTAAAGAAATCTTTAAGGCCAGATGAAGCTGTTGAAACAACTGTTTTAAGGGAAAGGATTCCACTTCCTTATGAACACCTGCGTGCTGATGATGCCGTATATCGTCATAAAATCTGGAGAGAGATTGATACTAGGGAAAAACTGAATAACCCATTCAATTATTCCGCTGACGAAGACAATGGTAACCAGCGTTTCATTTCCATATTGTTAAAAGCAATACAGGATAGCGCCGTAACCGTATTCAGCAATATAGACGACCGTTTCACCACCCCAATGACAAAAGCTGAAGTAGCTAAGATCATCGGAGGCGATGAAATTGAAGTTCCTATTTTTGATGAGAATGGTAACCAGACGGGCACCAAGAAAATGCGCCCGGAAATTAACCTCGACTCATTTTACAAATTCAGGATAAAGGAAGAAGTGATTTTCGATAAAGAAAGTTCACGTTTGTTCTGGAGGATATTAGGAGTTGCACCGGTAAAGAACGTAATAACTTCCATGGGTGTTAACCTGGGTGAAACAGAACTTTTCTGGGCCTATTACCCGGATATGCGCCCTGTTTTTGCCAGCTATGATGTTTATAACGGTAAAAATTTCGGTGCCAGGATGAGTTGGGAAGAGCTATTTGAAACAAGGATGTTCTCCGGCAGGATCATAAAAAGTACCATCGATAACCCAAGGGATATGTATATCAAGAACTATAAAGGGTTAACAGAAAATGGCATACTTCAGTTATACGAAGGTGAAAATATCAAAGAAAAGATTTTCAATTACGAACAGGATCTTTGGAGTTATTAATATTGAACCAATAAATATTTTTGATAAATGGATGCCCCGGAGAAACCGGGGCATTTTCATTAAGTATTCTTTTTCTTGAAAGAACAAAAATGATCATTAATCAACAATCAATGTTCGTTTTTTAAAAAAATATCTCCATGTTCAGATTGTAAAGCCTTATACACAATAGCGGCCTTGGATTTTCCAATTACTTCTTCCAATTCAGAAAGCCCGGAAGATTTTACATTTTTTACAGACCGGAATTTTTGCAATAGCAGATCAGCCGTTGCCTTCCCGATTCCCGGAATCTTTTCAAGGATATTTTCCATGGCAGACCTGCTTCTTTTACTCCTGTGAAAGCCAATTCCAAACCGGTGCACTTCGTCCCGGATAAACCTTACCAGTTTCAGGCTGTTGCTGTTCCAGTTCAATTGTAATGATTGTGTATCACCGGCAAAAAATAATTCCTCTTTATTTTTCGCCAGGCCTACAAGCGTTGTTTTTCCTGCAAGGCCCAATTGCCGGATGCTTTCAAGCGCTGCACTTAACTGGCCTTTACCTCCATCTATGATAACCAGTTGGGGTAGCGGTTTGTTTTCATCCAATAACCGTTTGTACCTTCTTAAAACCACTTCCTGCATAGATGCGAAGTCATTTATGCCCTTAACAGATTTTATATTATAATGCCTGTAATCTTTTTTACTCGGTTGCCCGTTGATAAAACAAACCATGGCGGCAACCGCATTGGTTCCGTGTAAATTTGAATTGTCGAAACATTCAATATGCAGCGGCAATTCCGGCAGATGAAGTACTTTCTGTAATTCCTCCAGTACAGCCAGCTTTTCTTCCGAAGTACTTTGATGCAGGTTTAATACTTTCCTGGATGCTAATTCTGCCCTGAAATAATTTACATTCTTTTCCGACAGTTCAAGCAGGATCTTCTTGTCTCCCAATTTGGGAACAGTTACCTGTATGCCTTCTTCCGGGTAACTGATGTCAAATGGTACAATAATCTCCCTGGCATCACTATTGAAAGTCTTTCGTAACTGGCCAATGGCGAAAACGATTATCTCCTCTTTGGTTTCATTCAGTTTTTTTTCCAGTATGATGGTCTTGGTCTGAATGATACTGCCATTGCTTACAGCCAGGTAGTTCACATATGCCGTATCCGCTTCATCCAATATGGAAAACACATCTACAGTTCCGGTTTTGGTATTTACAACCGCCGACCTGGACTGGTATTGCTGCAGGTGCTCTATCTTGTTTTTGAAAATGGCCGCTTTTTCAAATTCCAGGTTATCGGCATGTTGTTTCAACTGCTTTTTAAATTCCTGCATAACAGGATACAGGTTTCCCTTTAATAAATGCTTTAACCTGGTCAGCCCTTCATCATAATCCGCTTCAGACTGCAGGTTCTCACAAGGGCCCTTGCAGTTTCCCAAATGGTATTCAAGGCATACTTTAAACTTTTTCTTTTCAATGTTAGTTTTGGTAAGGTTCAGTTTACAGGTGCGTAAAGGGATATTTTGTTTTATGAAATCCAGCAGTTCCCGTACTTTATTTACAGAGGTATAAGGCCCGAAATATTGCGAACCGTCATTAATTTTTTTCCGGGTAAAATATACCCTCGGAAATGGTTCATTCCTGATTACAATATATGGGTACGTTTTGTCGTCTTTCAGGTTAATATTGAACAATGGCTGGTATTCCTTTATCAGGGAATTTTCCAGGAAAAATGCATCCTGTTCGTTGTTAACTATGGTAAATTCAATTTTATGAATCCTTCTAACCAGCTCAGCCGTCTTATATGAGGTTAGTGTTTTTGAAAAATAACTGCTTACCCTTTTACGCAGGTGTTTGGCTTTTCCTACATAAATGAGTTCGCCACTTTCATTAAAATATTTGTAAATGCCCGGTAAGGCCGGTATGCCAGAAGAAATTGTTGAATACTCGGCTGCTGTCATGTTAAAAATCCCATTTAATGGTAATTTCTTTCTCTACAATCGACTTGCCTTCTTTTCCGTTTGAAATGGTTACGATCCTGCAACTTTTACCATGAAGCCATGTAAGCTGTTCCATTTTATCATCTCCCGTTTTTTTGACAAGGTAAATGCGGCTGACTGAATTCGTTTCCGGGTTTATATAAACATCCCAGCGCATTAGTCGCATGCTGTCTGGTAATGGCCCGGCAGGGTCATAAGAGAATGTATATGCGTCGATGGTTTGATCCAGGAATTTACTTTCTTTAAACAGTTTTATCATATTACTGCTGTCAATTACAGGAACCAGGAATGATGCAAATGCAGTTTCCAGTTCTTCCATCTTTATCCAGGATGAGTCTTCCGTGTTCTTATTTTTAGTGAGCCTTAACGGATTTATTCCTTTAGTGCGTATTTCTGCCAACTGGCCCAAAAGATACTCTGTTACAGGAAAGAACCGGGTAATTGCCGGTTTATCTGCTGGAATGGCAGCAGTTGACTGGCTGCTGTCTTCCTTATGGTTACAGGAAATGAAAACGAAACAGGTTGCCAGGTAAAATAAAAAAATCTTCATGTTCCAAAATTAATCTATTAAGCCATACACGCAAGTTGATTACCTGCCCGGTTAAAATCGATATTGAAAAAGGGTTCGTAGTTATTACGAACCCGGAATAGTATGATAGCTGAATGTTAATTAAAACCTGGTAGTAATTCCTATTTTCAGCCCAAGATTATACAACTTTTCATCATAGCTGTATTTTTTACTGTAGGTTGATAAAAGCTGATACCGGAACTGAGGGCCGGCATTGAGGATGATCCCGCTTTTTGTTTTATAACTGATAAAGGTTTCAATACCTCCATTCAGGTTCCATTTTCGTATGAGCGATTTGTCGGTTACATAATTCTTCAGGTCCGATGAAATGAAATAAGCATCACCGCCTGCAATATAACTGGGCTGTATGGTTGCTCCCGCATACCATTTAAGGTTATGATTGCCTGCAATTTTTATATCAGCTCCAATAGGAACAGATACCTGGTAAGTATTGTTGTTCAGTTTAGTGGTATAAACGTTTTCCGTATTGGCCAATGTTGTGGTACGTGGTGACAGTACCGGTAACCCGGTATTCAGGTCATTCAGCAGCAGCGTAGTCATGGTCGGGTGTTTCAACTCATAGGCATTTATATTGTAGTTGGTATAGTTCAGCTGAACACCAATTTTAAGATTAACCAGCTTTGAAACACTGTATATTACATTTGCGCCCAGTTCCATATTTACAGCAGGGGCATGGCTTGTGGCCTGCTCAAACTGCCTTTCGGGCGTATTTTGATTGGTGATAAAAGATGTAGTGGCTGCAACCGAATATGAGTTATTTTTTCTTATGGCCCGGTAGCCAATGGATGGTGTAATATAAAACTGGTACCTGGCCCTGGATTTCCATTTTGATAGTAGTGGCTTGTTCTGGAATGCAAAATGCTCGATCCATTCTTTGTCATTATTAGCATCTACCTTTACATTCACGTTTTCCTTTTTCTTTTCAGAATTATCCATTGCTGTAGTATGAACTCCGGGTGCTGTTATACTAACTGTAATGGCCGGTTGATTATTATCTGTTTCGTTTTCTATGCCATTCAATGGATTGTTGCTGTTTGTTTCTTTGCTGTAAACCACATCCTCGTTATTGTCTGATGTTATTTGACCGCCTGATATGGTAAACTTATTGGCTGTTGCCGGTATAGTCCTATTTTTCTTTCCGGTTGATTTGCCAAAACCTGATTCAGGTATTGGTTGCCCTGTTACTGTAACTGCTGGCATTTTTGCGCTTTGCCGGCTGTTTGTATTTAAGCTGAAATCATTTCCGGCAACCCCGGTTTTGTTTGCAGCCAGCAGTTGTTCTTTATCTGTATCCCAATGGTTCGATTCCGTAAAACCGGCATCAGGTGAATGTTGAAAACCTGCCTTTTTAATTTCTTTGTTATTAACCGAATTTATTTCATCATACTTTGATACAGGTCCCTGTTTGTTTGCAACCCCTATAAATATCACCGAAAAAATAAACAGTAACCAAACGGCAACAGAAGGCCATCTGCGGCTAGGGTGCAGGTTATTATATATGCTGTGCCAAACGCGGTTTGAAGGGTACATCCTGAAATTATCCGTAGTGTCCCTTAAAAGTTGCTCAAAATTGTCGCGGTAAAAATTCTTTTCCATCTTTCACAAAAAGCTTGTTATTAGTAATTGGATATTCATGATATTGGATTGCAACTTTCAATTATTACTTAGCCCCGTATGCAACTTTTACGGCCGGCTTTTGTATGATCCGTTTCTTAATTAAAATATCTTCCAGCATGGCTTTAGCCCTGGTATACTGGCTCCGGCTCGTACTTTCCTCTATTTCCAGCATGCCCGCAATTTCTTTATGCGAATATCCTTCAATGGCATACAGGTTTAATACCGTTCTGTACCCCAAAGGAAGCATCCTGATACATTCAACCACCTGCTTGGCCTGCATGATAGAAGGTATCATGTCTTCTTTTATAAAAATGCTGTTGGCATGAATGATATCCACGCAATCGGCAAATTTCTTATTCTTCTTTAGCGTATTGATACAGGTATGTACAATAATGCGCCTGATCCAGCCTTCCAGCGCCCCTTCATTCCTGTATTGATGTAATTGGGTGAAAATTTTAATGAAACCTTCCTGCAGCATATCCTCAGCATCTTCCCTGTTCTTGGCAAAACGGTAACATACGCCCAGCATCTTAGGGCTGAACTTGTTATAGAATGCCTCTTGTGCAGCTGCATTGTTCTTAATACTTCCGGCAAGCATTTGCTCTTCGGTCATATGGAATGGCTTTTGTGACTTTAAATTTAGACAATAATAGGTTTCAGACTGCTGCTTGCCCAATAAAAACCCCCAATTTTAACATTCGGGGGCAGTTTTGTTTAATTTTTTGCAGAAAAAGGGCTTTTTCATCCAGTAATATGAATACGTATACAAGATTCCCGGTAAAATTATTTTTTCCGGGCCAGGCTGTCAGCCGGGTAATTGGCCTTAAAACTGTCCCTTAATGCAGTTACCCAGGTTGCCAGCATCAATTTTTTTTCTTCATTCATACCGGCATCACGGTGAATGAGCGTATAAGATGATAATGGCATCTTATTTTCTTTTACTTCTTCATTTATCTCTTCCAGTTTACGGAATTGCCTGCGCAGGGAATATTTCCCGAATTCAGAAAAATTCAATTCAGCTTTTCCTTCCTCTATATGATTGCCCAGCCATAAAGCAACCGGCTGTATAGAGGCATACCATGGGTAAACGCTGTTATTGCTGTGGCAGTCGTAACAACTGGTCTTTAACAGCTGCAATACATTATCCGGTACCTGGTGTACGGCTGTAATGTCGTTAGCCCCGATTGATTCTGAAACGTTCTTAGCCGGTTTCGGATAAAGTTGAACCAGCAGGAGCGCAATAAATAAAGTGTATAGCAGGATCTTAAAGAACTTTTTCATTGTGATTGATAATTATATTAACACGTTGCCTGTCATTTCTGCAGGTATATCAAGGTTCATTATTTGTAAAATGGTTGGGGCGATATCTCCCAGTTTTCCGTTTGAAACCTGCCCTTTCCAGTCATTTGAAATGATAAACAGCGGTACCGGGTTCAATGTATGTGCCGTATTAGGCGTGCCATCTTCATTTATTTCATAATCAGCATTGCCATGATCTGCCGTCAGCAATACAGTATAATCATGCTTAAGGGCTGTGGTTACCACTTTCTCTACACAGGCATCAACCGTTTCCACCGCTTTTATTACCGCTTCCCAAACACCGGTGTGCCCAACCATATCGGCATTGGCAAAATTGAGGCAAACAAAATCGGGTTGTTTGTTTTCAATATATTGAGTTACGGCTTCAGTAACTTCAAAAGCGCTCATTTCAGGCTTTAGGTCGTAAGTGGCAACTTTTGGCGACGGTATCATGATTCTTTCCTCACCGGTAAACGGGGTTTCCCTTCCGCCACTGAAGAAAAAGCTCACATGCGGGTATTTTTCTGTTTCCGCTATGCGTAACTGTGTTTTATTATGCTTTTCAAGTACTTCTCCCAGGGTATTGCGCAGGTTATCTGTTTCAAAAATTACATGTACATTCTTAAACCGCTGGTCGTATTCAGTCATCGTGGTGTAATGCAAAGAAAGCGGTTGCATCTGAAACTCGGGAAAAGCCTGCTGGGTGAGTACTTCTGTAATTTCCCGGCACCTGTCTGTACGGAAATTGAAACACAATACAGCATCTCCCGGCTCAATGGTTGTTTTGGCGATGCTGCTGTTTATAATTGGTTTGATGAATTCATCCGTTATGTTTTCCACGTAAGATTCAGCAATGGCCTGTACCATATCCGGCGCTTTTTTCCCGGTTCCATGAACCAGGGCATCGTAGGCGATTTTTACCCTTTCCCAGCGCTTATCGCGGTCCATGGCATAATACCGGCCGGTTACAGTTGCCAATTTCCCGGTAGTATGATCTATATGTTCCTGTAATTCTTTGATAAAAGCCTGCCCCGATTTTGGGTCAGTATCACGGCCATCCGTAAACGCATGAACCAGTACATTAGTTAGTTTTTTTGATGCACAAACAGACAACAGCGATTTCAGGTGGTTGATATGCGAATGAACGCCCCCGTCGCTTACAAGCCCTATCAGGTGCAGGGTTTTATTGTTTTCAATGGCATAATTGATGGCATTCAGTAAGCTAATGTTTTGTTGAAATTCATTGTTCCTGATGGCAACATTTATCCTTTGCAGTTCCTGGTAAACGATCCTGCCGGCACCCAGGTTCAGGTGGCCTACTTCACTGTTACCCATCTGCCCTTCCGGCAGGCCAACAGCCTCACCGCAGGTTACCAGCGTAGTATTTGGATACTTTGTATATAAGGAACTTACAAATGGAACATTCGCATGCTGGATGGCATCACTGCTTTTCACCTTTCCCAACCCCCAGCCATCCATGATTATCAATATTGTTTTTCTATTTTTCATATTGTAAAACTAAAACTTTGCAGCTATAACCTCTTCATATTTGTCTTGCAGGTACAGATAAATTAAAAATAACGGCAATTTTATAACTGTTGGCACGTTTTTTAGTCAGTATATGATGGGTTAAATAGTATCTATGAAACAATTTTTTACTTTATTATCTGCCTGGATGGTTTTAAGTTCATTCACCCTGATGGCCAGCATTGATGAAATGGTGAAAGCGCTCCGGGAAGGAAACGCCGCAGAAATAGCCAGGTATTTTGATAATACAGTTGAAATTACCCTCCCGGATAAAAGCAACAGCTATAGCAAAAGCCAGGGCGAAGTGGTATTGCGTGACTTTTTTAATAATAACCCTGTAAAAGGGTTCAACCTGTTACATAAAGGGGAAAGCAACGGTTCGCAGTATTGCATAGGAAACCTCGTTACCAAATATGGAACATACCGGGCAACCGTATTCATGAAACTTAAAGCGGGCCGGCAGATCTTACAGGAAATTCGATTTGAAAACCTGTAATAAGAAAATCTACATCTTGTATGAATATTCCCGGAAGGGAATTTTTTGTTTCTGCCTAATTCTGTATCCAATACGTAGTTTTGCAAATATGAATAAGGAACAACTTAACCGGCTTATCCAACTGGCCTTGCAGGAAGATATTGGTGATGGCGACCATTCCACACTAAGCTGTATCAGTAAAGATGCAAAAGGGAAAGCCATACTTAAGATAAAACAGGATGGCATACTTGCCGGCGTGGATGTGGCTGAACAAATTTTCAGGTACATGGAACCGGGTATCCTGTTTACCCGTTTTAAACAGGATGGCGAAAACATGCAAAATGGTGAAACGGCTTTTGAAGTGCAGGCGCATGTGCATACGATACTGCAATGCGAAAGGCTTGTGCTTAACAGTATGCAACGGATGAGCGGCATTGCTACCCTTACCAGGAAATATGTTGAAAAGATAAGCGGTTATAAAACACGCCTGTTAGACACCAGGAAAACCACACCCAATTTCCGGTTGCTGGAAAAAGAAGCCGTTAAGATCGGCGGCGCCAGCAACCACCGGTTTGGGTTATACGATATGATGATGCTGAAAGACAACCATATTGATTACTGCGGAGGTATAGAAAAAGCCATCAGCAAAGCTTTCGACTATAAAAAACAATTTAAACCCGAATTGAAAATAGAAGTGGAAACCAGGAACCTGGCGGATGTGGAAGCCGTTTTGCGTTCGGGAAAAGCTGACCGCATCATGCTGGACAACTTTTCACCTGCTCAGATTGTTGATGCATTGAAACTGATAGATGGAAAGTATGAAACAGAAGCCAGTGGCGGAATTAACCTGGATAATATTCAGCAGTATGCTGCAACAGGCGTGGATTTTATTTCCAGCGGCGCCATCATTCACCAGGCAGTAAGCCTGGACCTTAGTTTGAAAGCGATTATAGTTTAATACAACAAGATGAAAAAAGATAAGACAAACCGGCCTGTTATTGTTTACTCAACCGATCCCGGCTTTACAGGATTTGAAACAGGCAGCACAGAACAGCCATCCGGCATTCAGCCTGCCGAACAAAAACTGAAAGTAAGGCTGGAAACAAAACACCGTGCCGGAAAAGCAGTAACGCTGGTGGAAGGATTTTACGGAACCGAATCTGAAATGGATGCATTAGGAAAGAACCTGAAAACGTATTGCGGAACAGGCGGCTCAGTTAAGGATGGCGAAATTATCATACAGGGAGATAACCGGGATAAAGTGATGCAATGGCTGATAAAAAACGGATACAGGAATGTAAAAAGAATATAAAACCGGCAAATGCATTAATGTGAATACGGGAGATTTTTTTTGAATAACTTTACAAAAAGGTCATCGAATGGTCTCAAAAATATCTGAAGGTGTAAAGATCAGTGTTGAAACATATTATCAGCCTGAATACAGCAACCCGCTTAACAGCGAGTTCATGTTTGCATACAGGATTACCATTGAGAACAGCAATGTTTTTCCGGTAAAATTGTTAAGCCGCCATTGGTTCATATACGACAGCAGTAACAATATGCGGGAAGTGGAAGGGGCAGGTGTGGTTGGTGTTCAACCTGTCATTGAACCAGGGGCATCTTATCAATATGTCAGCGGTTGCAACCTCCGGTCAGAAATCGGTAAAATGAATGGAACATATATGCTTGAAAATGTTCATAACAAAAAGGCCTTTGAAGTAATAATTCCTTCTTTTCAGTTGCAGGTTCCCTTTAAACTCAACTAAGCTACATTTTTCATATCTTTACAGATGCAATTACTGGAAAAGGTATCATTTTCGTTTTTTCCAATTCTATGGCAGAATTTGCCCGTTTCTGAATAATAATACAGCATCTCAATCACAAAACATGTCTAAAGTAACGTTCAACAACAAGAACAATGAGTTTTACCAGTCTTTGAAAAAAAGTGTTGATGAATACTTTATGGTTAGCAAGCAGAAGCAAACAGGCGATTGGCGTTTGTTCAGTAAAACAATTATCCTGTTCAGCGCCGCTTTGTTGTTGTATGGCTCACTCATGTTTTTAAAGATGGATATCCTGCCTGCCATCGTATTAAGCGGGGCACTGGGTTTCACCCTTGCCAGTGTGGGTTTTGCCGTGATGCATGATGCCAATCACGGAAGCTATTCCACTAATTCAACCCTGAACGATGCACTTGGTTTAACATTGAATGCGATGGGAGCCAGTTCTTATTTCTGGAAGCAGAAACATAATATCATCCATCACACGTATACCAACGTGGATGGCATAGATGATGATATTGCCAAAAGCCCCATCATCCGGCAGTGCGAATCGCAAAAATGGGTTCCGGCACACAGGGTACAGCATATTTACCTGTTCTTTGTTTATTCCCTGTCAACCATCTTCTGGATTTATATCATGGATTTCACCAAATATTTCAGCCGTAAGATCTATACTACGGATGCATGGAAGATGTCGCTGAAGAACCACCTTATTTTCTGGGGTACAAAGATTTACTACGTTATTGTTTACATCGCAATACCTGTTTACGTATGGGGCTGGCAGGGCTGGCTGATCGGTTACTTTGTAATGAATGTTGTGATGGGATTGACACTGTCGCTGGTATTCCAGTTGGCGCATGTAGTTGAAAATACTGAATTTGAACATATCGGGCTGGATGAGACCAAACACCTGGAAACAGCCTGGGCTGAATTCCAGATAAGGACAACATCTAATTTTGCCATGGATAATAAACTGATCTCATGGCTGGTGGGCG
>CALKVC010000186.1 GCA_937996595.1 uncultured Chitinophagaceae bacterium | reverse complement strand
TCGAATCGGGTGCCATTCTCGTGTACCTCGCGGGCAAGACAGGACGATTCCTGCCGGCCCAGCCAGGCCCCAGATGGCAGGCCCTCCAGTGGCTGATGTTCCAGATGGGCGGTATCGGGCCCATGTTCGGCCAGGTTCACCACTTCCTGAGGTCGGCTCCGGAACCGGTGCCTTATGCCATCGAGCGTTACACCGGGGAAACGCGCCGTCTCTACGGCGTGCTGGACAGGCATCTCGGAAGCCATGAGTTCCTCGCCGACGAGTACTCCATTGCCGACATGGCGACCTATCCGTGGGTGGCGCGGCACGAATGGCACAAGGTGGATCTGGCGGACTTCCCCCACGTGAAGAAATGGTTCGACGTGATCGGTGCGCGTCCGGCGGTGGCAGCCGGGATGAAGGTTTTCTAGACCAGATGCTGATCATGGCCTTGATTGAAGCAAGGAGTTGCGAACGGTTCAAGCGCCTGAGTGAAGGCCTGGAGGATGATTATTTACGCAGGTTTTACCGCAAATTCATGGAAAGTGAAGCCGGCCATTATACTTTATTCATAAACCTGGCTGAGCATTATATTGATAAAAAAGTTGTAAGGAAGCGTTGGGCTGAATGGCTTTCCTATGAAAAGGAATTGATGAATAGCCAGGAAGTTCGGGGAGACCGGATCCATTAAACACACCAAATATCCTGTTAAACAAACAGGTAAAACCGGGGTTTTTCACATTTTTATTTCTTGGAAGCGGAACAGTTTTACATAAAACTGTTTTCGCATATGATTAACTCAAGATATAAGGCTCCTTTTTTTGAGTATGAATGTTATCACCTATATAACCGGACAAATAATTTTGAACTTTTATTCCGGAATGATGATGACTATGCTTTTTTCATGGCGAAGTATTCAGCAATTACAGCCGGCTACCTTGATCTGTTTTCCTGGAACCTGCTTCCGACCCATTTCCATTTATTAGCCAAATTAAAGAGCTATGCTGCAATTTATAATCACTTACAGAATATCCCAGAGGAGCAGTTAGTACTTACTGAAAAAAGATTTCTTACGCACAGGGCAACGGTGCATGAGTTGATTAGGAACATTTTCCAGCGGTTTTTTATTTCATATTGCAAATATTATAATTTCATACATAACAGAAAAGGTAATTTATTTCACAGGCCATTCAGGCATGTGCATGTGAATAAGGAAAGCCAGTTTACCCAAGCTGTTATTTATATTAATGCCAATGCGGTAAAACACGGGTTAGTTACAAATATCAATGATCATAAATGGTCATCGTATCATAGCATCATTTCAAACGAAAAGACGAATTTATGCAGGCAGGAAATACTGGATTGGTTTGGAGGAAGGGACCAATTTATTAACGTGTTGAAAGAGCAAACTGCTTATTATTACAATAGCGATGTGGGGATTGAGGAGGAATAATATCAAGATGACATCTCGCTGAACAACACGCAACCTTTTGATTATCTGTAGTTTATAAGGTAAACTGGGAGATGACATCTCATTTTAAAGCAAGTTATTAACTATCCCCCAGTGGAAAAATACCGCTCTTCAGAGTCCAAATTCAAATAGGGATGTTGTTTTTGCAACACTTTTATTTTTTCGAGATTTGCCTGCAGAAATTTCTTATGCTGTTCAGATAAAGGGTTAAAAGGTTTGTGGTTCCTTGCTGCCATAATAACCGCCAGCTCTTTCATCAATTGCTGCGCTTGTTCATCTATACATGTTAATTTGAATTTTTCCCACACATAATTAGTGGCTGCATAATTTGGATGAACCAGGTCCTCAGCATAAAAACGGTAATCACGCAAATCATCAATCACCAATTCGTAAGCGGGGAAATAAAAAACATCTTCATCATTTACCAGTGAATGTACAGCCTGGATGAGCGCAGATTTACTCCGGTTATTCTCGATGAAACCTTCCCGAAGATGCCTAACCGGGCTTATCGTAAAAATGAACTGAGCCGCCGGGTTAACCTGTTTCACCTTTGCAATCATCTTTACAAGTTCAGTTTTTATTTCTGAGATATCCAACAAACGCCGGTTGAATTTATCAGCCGGTACTTTATGGCAATTAGCTACTACCTGTTCATAACCACCCTTATTCTCAACCGAAACCTGTTCATACACAAATGCTGATCCCAATGTCAGCAATATCCAGTCTGCCTTTTTAATAAAAGCCGAAGCACGCTGCTGCGATTCATTAATATTGTTCAATGCAGTTTGGCAGTCGATACTTGAAAAACGGGTATGATGATCCCAGCTTCCCCATAATTCATTATCAAAAAATAAATCTGCTGCTTCATATAGCCTGCCTGCCGTGTAGGAATTTATAGCCCGGGCGATACTCACCGGATTGAAAAGAATCCCGTTTGGGTTATCCAATACGCAAAACTTATGTTGTAACAGTTTATTGCCAATCTGTTCGGTAAAACAGGATCCAACCAACAGTAAATTGTGTCGATGGGTAATCTTCCTTATTAAAGCCTTTGGAAATAATTCTGCATGAAATTCCATGTAAGCTATCGGTATTTTTTTAAGTTAAATGAAAATTTCCGAAGCAAGCCTGCTGCAAAGCAGCAACTGTTCATGATCAATCCCGGTTTGCAAATGCCTGGCTTCAAAATGATGCAGCATGGCTTCCGTATCCATATTGCCAACAAGGTCATCTCCGGCCATCGGGCAACCACCTATTCCCTTTATCGCTGCATCAAAACGCATACAACCTGCATCAAGGGCAGCATCCAGTTTTTGTATACGGTTTTGATGAGACGAATGCAAGTGCACTCCTATTTCTAAGCCAGGAAAAGATGGTATCAATTTTTGCACTACTGAAGATACCTGTTCTGGTTTTGCTACACCAACCGTATCTGCAAGAGATATAATCTTAATATCCAATTCAGCCATCTTTTCTACCCAGTATGCCACAATGCTTTCATTGTATTCATCTCCATATGGGTTTCCAAATCCCATGGATATATATACAACCAGTTCTTTCTGATTCTTTATACATAAGTTTTGAATCTCACTCACCGTTTCAAATGATGCCAGTATGGAGGAATTGGTATTCCGCTGCTGAAATGTTTCTGAAATGGAAAACGGGAAACCCAGGTATGTAATTTCATCAAAAACCACGGCATCTGTGGCGCCACGCAGGTTCGCAATGATTGCAAGGAGTTTTGTGCGGCCTTTAACCGGATGCAGGCCCTTTATCACTTCTGCAGTGTCTGCCATTTGCGGTATGGCTTTGGGTGAAACAAAACTTCCAAAATCAATCGTATCAAAACCCGCTTTCAACAGTGCATTGATATACGCTATTTTCTTATCTGTTGGTATGAAATGAGGCCAGCCCTGCATGGCATCGCGAGGGCATTCAATAATTTTAATTCCTTTTTTTTCATGTTTCATCATTTTCGTATTTGCCATAATGGAATATTCAATACTGATTGTACATCAAACTTTCATCCGCTGCTTCATCACTTCATACAAAATAATACCCGTAGCCACAGATACATTCAGCGAATCAAAATCACCCGGCATGGGTATCTGAAAACGTTCATCGCATATTTTCATAAGTGCAGGATAAATACCTTTCTCCTCTCCTCCCATCACAATGGCGCAGGGTTCGGAAAAAATACAATCAAATGACCTTTTCTCCGATTTCATCTCAGATGCAAATACCTTTATGCCATTCAGGTGCAGTTCATCTACCGCTTTCATCAGGCTGTTTACACGGCAAACCGGTATCTGTTCCAATGCGCCTGCAGAAGTAAGGATGGCATCCTCATTCAGCGCGCCAATACCTTTATCAGGTATGATAATGGCATTAACCCCAAAACAAAAAGCGCTGCGTGCGATACCGCCGATATTCCTGATATCTGTTATGCCATCTAAAATAAGAAACAGCGGAACCTCACCCTTATCAACTACAAATGAAATGATATCCTGTAATTCCTGGTACTTGATTTTAGATAACTGGGCAATGCAGCCTTCATGATTGCTTACATTAAAATTGTTCAGTTTTTCAACCGGCACCTTATTAATGGGAACGTTATTGCTTTCTGCCAGTTTCTTTATGTCATCAATCAAAGGGCCATGCACGGTTGCCTGCAAGAAAATCCTGTCTAGCGCCCGTCCTTCTTGCATAGCCTTAATAACGGCATCCCTGCCAATAACAAGCGTATTCTTTTTGGGTCGCTGATGCTGGTGCCTGAAATTTTTCACTCTTTAAATTTAGTAAAAATTAAAAAAAGTTTACATCTTTATCAGGATGTAAACTTTTCATTTAAAACGGTATCTTATACCCTGGTAATTATTTCAATCCGAATACCTTTTTCACTTCCTTAACCGCATCCAGTTTCTCCCAGGTAAACAACTCTACTTTCTTTTTAATTGTCTTACCATCCGGTGAAGTGAAAGTTTTTTCCACAATTTCATTCTTACGTCCCATGTGGCCATAAGCGGCTGTTTCACTGTACATCGGGTTGCGCAGTTTCAGGCGCTGTTCTATGAAATAAGGGCGCATGTCAAAACATTTCATACCCATCACTTTCTTAGCAATTTCCCCGTCACTCATCTTCACTTTTGCAGTACCATAAGTAACCACATTTATACTGGTTGGCTGTGCAACACCAATGGCATAACTTACCTGTACCAGTACCTCATCACATAATCCGGCTGCCACCAGGTTCTTGGCGATATGCCTGGTTGCATAAGCGGCCGAACGGTCAACCTTGCTGGGATCTTTACCACTGAAAGCACCGCCGCCATGAGCTCCCTTGCCACCATAAGTATCTACGATGATCTTACGGCCTGTTAAACCGGTATCGCCATGCGGGCCACCAATTACAAATTTACCGGTTGGGTTGATATGGTATTTGATCTTGTCGTTGAACAGGTGGCTGTATTTAGGATACTTCGCCTTAACCCGCGGAATAACGATATTGATGATGTCTTTCTTGATTTTTGCAAGTGCCTGCTCATCTGTCCCGGAAAGAAACTCATCATGCTGGGTAGAAACAACAATTGCGTCTATACGTACCGGTTTGTTATTGTCATCATACTCAAGCGTAACCTGGCTCTTGGCATCCGGGCGCAGGTACTTTATCTGCTTCTTCTCCCTCCGTATGGCTGCCAGCTCTATCAGGATATAATGTGCCAGGTCAAGTGCCAATGGCATGTAGTTATCTGTTTCATTGGTTGCATACCCAAACATCATACCCTGGTCTCCTGCACCCTGTTCCTCTTTTTTCTTACGGTCAACACCCTGGTTGATATCAGACGACTGTTCATGTATCGCAGATAAAATGCCACATGAATTAGCTTCAAACATATAATCGCTAACCACATAACCGATCTTGCGGATGACCTTGCGGGCAATTTCCTGCACATCCAGGTAAGCTTTGCTTTTAACTTCCCCTGCCAGTATAACCTGTCCGGTTGTTACCAATGTTTCGCAGGCTACTTTACTGTTTGGGTCAAAGGCCAAAAAATTATCAATAAGCGCATCGCTGATCTGGTCAGCCACTTTATCAGGGTGTCCTTCACTAACTGATTCTGATGTAAATAGATAAGGCATGTTGTTTTTTTTAAGATTGCAAAGATAAGGGTGTATACATTAAACAACAAAGTCCTTCTGTTCACATATAGAAGGACTTTGTTCAATGATGTGCATTACTATTTTATCGGGGAATAAATAATCCGCAAACGCATGGTATAATTGGGGTTTGTGCCACTACCTACCCTAACCCTTCCAAGCGCCACACTGTTGTTAAAAGGAATGTAAGTTGAGGAATGTTGTGGATAATGAAAGCTAAAAGCAGGGAAAAGCCTGAGTTCATAATTTGCTCCCTGGCTGATCACCATTCTTTGTACATACCTGCTGATATTTATGTTATAATATATGATACTTCCGCCAAATGGGCCTGTTTTCCTGCGTGCATAGCCTCCATAATAACCGAAATCCAACCCGCCTGTAGGGAAATATGGCAAGCCTGTATTAAAATCGGGATCATAGAAAGTATTCGGATTTAGATCGTAATAAATAGGCTTGTTACGTATTGGAGTTACGTTTGCTGTATCTTTTAGGTCAAGATATAAATAATTAGGTGAAGTAAAAATACTATCATAATAAGGGTTATCCGGCACCTGTTCAATAATAATCTCCGCCCTGTGTATGATCCGGTTACTGTAACCAGTAAGCTGCGGTATAGTAAGACTGGCGTAGGTACCAGGTTGAGTTTGCAGGTAAATATCATTCCCCGTAGGGATGGAAGCGGGATATCCGGATTTATCACGATTTATATAATTCGCCGTACTTGATTGTTTAGGCCCGCGAATTGTATCTGCAGAATCAAATAATCGTAGCTTCAATGATTTGTAAGTAGTATCTATTTTCCCGGCGTTTTTAACCCGAAAATGTACTTCTAATTTTGTATTTGTGTCTGCCAGGTTTACATACATGAGTGCATTGCCTGAGCCTATTGCTTTAACGGCAAGGCCATTAAATGCCTTCCTGAATAAAGAATCACTATAAAATGCATGGTTACCGGATCCTGTTAATGTACTATCACTATTGTAAAGCCTTGCAGCATAATCTGCATTCAACTTTATCCTTATCTGGCTTCTTACAGAATCTTTTATATGAGCATAATGCATATAATCACCAAGGCGCCTGATATCAACATTAACAGGTTGGCTAACTACTGATCCTGTACCGGGAGGTGTTGTAGTAACACGCCATCTCTTATAAACTGAATCTTTAAATTCATTATCTACCACTTCACTAACCTGCAGCGTTTGCACTACATTACTATCACCCCAGTATCCCTTATAAAAAAGACACAAAACAACCGAATCCATACCAACGAGCGAATCAAGGTTTCCAAATGTATAAGGGAAAATAGTGGGTTTCAGTTGCAGGTATACATTGGCAGTTGTTTTTCCAAATAAAGGGTCGTTGCTGATATTGCCCAGGGCATGGTCATCTGAATTTAAGACAAAGGTGGTATCCTCAAATTCTTTTTGCTGCGCATTGATGAAAAACGTATCAGCAAACGTGTTTACATTGTCAACAATAGGCAACAACTCACTGCCCAGGTCAGTCGTGTCTAATTTTGTACAACTCCAGTTGATGATTACAATGCCAATAAATATAACAAGGAAATAAGATAAGATGCGTTTGTGCACAAGAATGGTTTTAAGAAATGGGTTGCTAATTATCTATTTGGCAAGGTCGTTATATAATTGTAAATAGTCTGTTAAATCACTTTCAGCATTATATTTCAACACTTTCTTACCTTTCACTTTCGAAAATTCTTCCACCAGTTTCTTGTCAATATTTTCAGCACCGAATGTAATGGCATCCGCATACGTGGCGCCGCCGCGGAACATCGCCACATTGTTGGCATCCTTATACACATCCAGCTCTTTTTTGGTTACATGGTCGTTGATGGCAGCCAGTTTGATGAAATCTGCCCCCAGTTTATCCTTGAAAGTAGTTTGACCGATAGTAAACACTACTTTGCTGTTACTAAAAACCGGCTCTTTCTTGTAGGCGGATTTAATGAACATGGGTATCAGCCCCGTCATCCAGCCGCTGCAATGGATAATATCCGGCGGCCAGCCGAATTTTTTAACAGTCTCCAAAGCCCCTTTGCAAAATAATACCGCCCTTAATCCATTATCCTCATACCAAACATCCTTATCATCTGTAAAAACGGTTTTCCGCTTAAAAAAGTCCTCATTATCAAGAAAATACACCTGCAAACGGGCATTGGGCAAAGAAGCCACCTTAATTACCAGCGGGTAATCGTCGTTATCTATCGATACATTGATGCCGGAAAGTCTCACCACCTCGTGCAACCTGTGCCTGCGCTCATTGATAACCCCAAACCTGGGCATGATACAGCGCACTTCCAGGTTATTGTCGTTAGATAAAACAGCCAGTTTATTTACAATCTCCGAAAACTCTGTCATCTCCAGATACGGAGACATCTCGTTGGCTATGAATAAAATCCTTTTCTTTGTTGACATTTGCGCTTGGTTAAATGCACTAATATTTTTTACGGAGTGCAAAGGTACTGGATTTTATTGAAATTGCGCTTGGTCAAGCCTTTGGTATACCATTAAAAACAACATCATGAAGCTTTTAAAATCAGCCGATGACCTGGGTTCCTTTGTACTGCAAAAAAGGCAAAAAGGCTTATCAGTGGGATTTGTACCAACGATGGGCGCCCTGCACCAGGGCCATATTTCACTGTTAGAAAAATCGCGTGCAGATAATGATATCAGCATTTGCAGCATTTATGTTAATCCAACCCAGTTTAACAATCCGGATGATTTTAAAAAATATCCCAAAACAATTGAAAACGACATAGATCTGCTGGAGAAATGGGGTTGTGATGTACTTTTTCTGCCCGAAACAAATGAAGTTTATACAAAGGAATTCGTAATTAACCAATATAACCTGGGTTACCTGGAATCAATGCTGGAAGGGAAATACAGGCCCGGGCATTTCCAGGGAGTTTGCCAGGTAGTTCACAGGCTCCTGCAAATCGTTAAACCAGATAAACTTTACCTGGGCCGGAAAGATTACCAGCAATGCATGGTTATCAGTAAATTAATAGAATTAAAAGAAATAAATACCGAAGTAGTCATCTGTCCAACGCTCCGGGAAGCAGACGGGCTGGCCATGAGCAGCAGGAACCTGAGGCTGAATGAAACCCAGCGCAGCAAAGCCGTCCAGATTTTTAAAACAATGCAAATGATCAAAAATGAGATCATTCCCGGGCACCTTAGCCATCTCAAACAAAAAGCGGTAGATATATTATCGGATGCCGGCTTCCGGGTAGATTATGTTGAAATAGCCGATGCCGGCAGCCTTGAACCTATTATTGAATGGAACGGGCAGCAAAAAGCTGTAATACTTGTTGCTGCATATCTCGATGATATCAGGCTAATTGACAATCTGGTTATTAACTGAAGTAAACCGGCTCTATGCAGCATAGCAATTGCCCATTAATATCCTAAAATAAAAAACCATTTGTAACTTGTAACCGATTATGCATAAACGCTTTTTTACCATAATGCAATATGCGTTTTTCCTGGGCGCAGGTATTTTCCTGGTCTGGTGGCAGTTGAAATTGCTTAGCCCGGATCAGAAAGCAGCTTTCCTGCATGCACTGAAAGATGCTAATTACTGGCTGATCTTACCGGTTGCCGCGATGACCGTACTCAGTCACCTTAGCAGGGCCATGCGCTGGAAACTGCTGATGGAACCCCTGAATTATAACCCGGCTTTGAAGAATGTTTTTGCCGTTACATTGGTTGGATATTTTGCCAATGCAGCTTTCCCCAGGCTGGGGGAAATACTTAAATGCACGTTTCTTGCCAGGTATGAAAAAATAAAAGTTGATAAACTGGTTGGCACCATCATAGTTGAAAGAACATTTGATATGGCCTGCTTCCTATTGTTCATTGGTATCACCGTAATTATCCAACTGGATGTGGTGGGAGATTTTGTAAAAAAGCAGTTTGTACAACTCTCCGTTACCAGCGGAATGCCGCTATGGATAAAATTAACCGTTTTTTCCGCCATACTGGCCGCCGGGTATCTGCTCATGAAATTTATCTTCAAAACCTTTCCGCACAACAAATTACTTATTGCTGTAAAAGGATTTTTACTGGGCATACTGGAAGGGTTTAAATCTATCAGGAATTTAAAACACAGCAAGGCATTCATTTTCCACACACTGCTCATCTGGACTTTATACCTGATGGAAGTGTACGTGGCATTTTATGCCATGGAAGGCACCGCCCACCTGAGCCTGAAAGCTGCATTCTCTGTACTCACTTTATCTGCCCTCGCCATGATAGTAACCCCTGGCGGTATCGGCTCATTTCCCATTTTTATCAAGGAAACGCTGCTTATTTATGGCATTTCCGAAGCACTGGGCATCGCATTCGGATGGCTGATGTGGGGTATTTCAACAGGAATCGTAATCATTACAGGGTTACTGGCCCTGTTATTGTTACCTTATATGAATAAAAACAAAAACCATGAAAACAGTAGGCACAATACCATCCAAGATATACAACCTGCCGGCACTGAAACAGGAAATTACCAGGTGGAGGCTTAAAAATAAACGGATTGTTTTTACAAACGGGGTATTCGATATCCTGCACGAAGGGCATATCGCCTCCCTTTCTCAGGCTGCAGCCCAGGCAGATGTACTGATTGTTGGGTTAAACAGTGATGCTTCCGTTAAAAGGCTTAAAGGAGAATCAAGGCCGGTTAATAATGAAAATGCCCGGGCACTGGTACTCGCTTCATTACTGATGGTTGATGCCGTTACCATTTTTGAAGAAGATACACCATTGGAACTCATTAAAAGCATCATGCCCGAAGTGCTTGTAAAAGGAGGCGATTACAGTATTGAACAGATTGCCGGAGCCAGGGAAGTACTGCAAAACGGCGGCCAGGTTATTCTGGCCGACATGGTAGAAGGCGTTTCAACCACTGCTATTATTGAACGTATGAAAATACTATAAAAAATTCATATTAATTTAATATTAGAACCACAACCGGATATTTATAAGCAGCTATTTTTATTAAAAGTTCACGTTATCTATTAACTGTTAACTATTTACTAATAACTAACAGCTAAAGACTAAACCCCAAAACCCAAACCATTCTTGCTAAAAAGGAAAACCATCATCAGAGATATTAGCTGGCTTGCATTCAACAGCAGGGTGTTACAGGAAGCAGCAGATGAAACGGTTCCCCTGAAAGAACGCATCAAATTCCTCGGCATATTTTCAAATAACCTGGATGAATTCTTCCGGGTACGGGTAGCCGCACTTAAACGGATGATAGAACTGGGAAGCAAGGCCAGGATGCACCTCGAATTAAAACCAGAAAGCATACTTGAAGAAATCCAGGAAAAAGTTGTGAAACAACAACAGGCTTTTGAACGTATCTGGAATGATATTTATTGGGAATTGAAAAAAGAGGGTATCATGCTGGTTGACGACAGGAAACTGAATGCTACCCAGCAAAAATTTGTGATACAGTATTTCAATGAAGAAGTGAGGAGTTATATTGTTCCGCTGATGATAGAAAGCATACACGGGTTTCCTGTTTTGAACGATAAATCAATATACCTGGCTTGTAAACTCTCAAAAGCCGACAGGAGCATCCCTCAAAAATATGCCCTTGTGTCTGTTCCAACCCGGAGCCTTTCAAGGTTTGTACTTTTGCCTTCCAAATTAAATGAACATACAATCATCTTGCTGGAAGATGTGATCAGGTTCTGCCTTCCCTATATATTTTCATTTTTCGGATACGACCGCTTTTCTGCCCATACCATAAAACTTACCCGTGATGCAGAGATCGATATCGACAATGACCTTTCCACAACCATCATACAAAAAATAGAAAAAGGACTAAAGAACCGGAAAAAAGGCAAACCGGTGCGGCTGGTATATGATAAAGAGATTGACCAGGGACTGCTGTTATACCTGATAAAAAGGCTAGGACTCTCGCACAAAGACAATATCATTGCCGGTGGCAGGATTCATAATTTCAAGGATTTCATCAACTTCCCGGCTTCCGTCTTTAAACAGAAAAGCACCCGGAAAAAACCGTTCACCCACCCTGCCCTTCAGCACACAAAAAGTGTAACAAATGTAGTGCTGGAAAAAGATGTGATGCTGCATTTCCCCTATCATTCATTCGACAGTGTGATTGACCTGCTCAGGGAAGCTGCCATTGACCCGGATGTTGCCAGCATCAAAGTTACCTGTTACCGGCTTGCATCCAGGTCAAAAATCATCAACGCCCTTACCAATGCCGTAAGGAACGGCAAGCAGGTAACGGTGATGCTTGAACTAAAAGCCAGGTTTGATGAAGAAGCTAACCTGCTGTGGAAAAATGAACTGGAAGAAGCCGGCGTAAAAGTGCTGATAGGCGTTCCCGATATGAAAGTACACGCCAAACTTTGCCTGATTAAAAAAAGGGTGGGACATGTTACCACGCATTATGGTTTTGTAAGTACAGGCAACCTGAATGAAAAAACGGCGTTGCTGTATGGCGACCATTGCCTGCTAACCTCCGACAGGAATATAATGGCAGACGTAAACCGCATTTTCACTTTCCTGGAAAACCCGAAAACAAGGGAATCATTCCTGAAATCGTGTAAAACCCTTATTGTAAGCCCGTTTCAGATGAGGAAACAATTCACCCTGCTGATCAATAAGGAAATAAAAGCGGCCAGAAGCAAAAAAACCGCTGCCATTACACTTAAATTGAATTCACTGAGTGACGAAAGACTGATTGCAAAACTTGTTGAAGCGGCTAAAGCGGGTGTGGAAATAAAAATGGTTGTCCGTGGGATCTTCTGCATGTTCACAGAAAATAAGAAATTCAGGAAACCGCTGCAGGCCATCAGCATTGTGGATGAATACCTGGAACATGCCAGGGTAATGATATTCCATAATGGCGGCAATGAAAAGGTTTTCATTTCATCTGCTGACTGGATGGTGCGTAATATAGATCACCGGATAGAAGCGGCATGCCCGATACTTGAAAAAGATATCAAAAAACAATTGAAAGACCTGATTGAAATACAACTCAATGACAATGTGAAAGCCCGTATCCTCGATAATGACCTGAGCAACCTGTATGTAAATCCGCGTAATAAGATTAAAATCAGGTCGCAGGTAGAGATATACAACTTTCTTCATTATGCAGATAAGCAAAAAAAGCTGCCGGAAACCGGACCCGCCCCTGAATAAATGTTCAGTTGTTTTATTGAAAAGAAGCATGCAAATAATGAAAACGCATGTTTCATCCGGAATGCATCCGGCTGGCAATACAGTTTATCATTAACCGGCAATTAATAAAATCCATAACCCGTAAATTTCATGCATTTCATGTAATTTGTGAACCAAATCATATCATTATTGAAACTGGCAGCGATCGATATTGGCAGTAATGCGGCACGGTTACTCATAACCGAAGTAACAACCGGCAAGGAAGACAAACCCATATTCACAAAAATGAACCTGTTCAGGGTACCACTACGCCTTGGTTTTGATGTATTTGAAAACGGGGTGATATCCAGGCATAAATCTGACATGCTGATGCAGACCATGATTGCTTACCAGCACCTGATGAATGCTTACCAGGTGGATGCCGTAAAAGCATGCGCCACCAGTGCCATGCGTGACGCCAGCAATGCCAATGACATCATTAGTGAAGTAAGGTTACGGACCGGTATAAGAATAGAAGTGATTTCCGGCGACATGGAAGCAAACCTGGTGTACGAAAACCATGTGGCTGAAAACCTCGACAAAGACCATAGCTATATGTATATAGATGTGGGCGGCGGCAGCACCGAATTATCATTTTTCAGCAATGGCATACTCGTTTATAAGAAATCCTATAATATAGGAACCATCCGCCTGCTTAAAAACAAAGTGTCTGAACAGGAATGGGAAGAAATGAAAGATGCCATCAAAGCTGTTACCAAAGGCCATAAAGAAGTGGTTGCCATCGGTAGTGGCGGAAACATCAACAAGATATTCTCATTAAGCAAAAAGAAAGACGGCAAACCTTTGCAACTGGACCTGCTTCGTGATTATTACCGCGAACTGGAAGCCACTACCCTTGCAGACAGGATATCCAAATACAACCTGCGCGAAGACAGGGCCGATGTGATTGTTCCGGCACTTCAAATTTATATAAATGCCATGCGCTGGGCGAATGCAGAAAATATCTTCATACCCAAAATTGGCCTCGCAGACGGGCTGATACAGCATTTATGGGTAGAGATGAAGGAAAAACAAACGGTAAGCATGTAACTGCATTCACGGCTTTATAAAAGATATACGCAATATCTTATTCTCCTTTTTTCAATAGAATAAAGCGTTTGGCCTCCAAATGTTGGTTTTTACTTTTTTCGCTACATTTACAGTACCAAGCGATAACGCCGGACTTGTTTTATTCTAACGCAGAGCCAACTCCTTTCGCCTCATCCAAAAAACATATTTGTATGTCAGTAAATAAAGAGATCAAAAAGATCACTACCAATACCATCCAGAAAATGAAAAGTGCCGGTGAAAAGATATCCATGATAACGGCATATGATTTTTCATTTGCGCAGATTTTTGATGCGGCAGGTATCGATATCATACTGGTTGGAGACAGTGCCAGTAACGTGATGGCCGGCCACGAAACCACCTTACCCATTACCCTGGAACAAATGATCTACCACGCCAGCTCTGTTGTAAGAGGTATCAACCGTTGCCTGGTTGTGGTTGATATGCCTTTTGGATCTTACCAGGGAAACTCCAAAGAAGCGCTTAACTCTGCCATACGCATCATGAAAGAAACCGGTGGCCATTCGGTTAAAATGGAAGGCGGTGAAGAAATAGTAGAATCGGTAAAACGGATCATCAGTACAGGTATCCCGGTGATGGGGCATCTTGGCCTCACACCCCAGAGCATTTATAAATTTGGCACCTATACCGTAAGGGCCAAAGAAGAAGCGGAAGCGGAAAAACTAAAAAAAGACGCCCTGCTGTTGCAGGAAGCCGGCTGTTTCGCCATCGTGCTGGAAAAGATACCGGCAAACCTGGCAAAAATTGTTTCAGAAAGCCTTCATATCCCCACTATTGGCATCGGAGCCGGCGGCGATTGCGACGGCCAGGTGCTGGTGATGCACGATATGCTGGGCATTAACACCGAATTTAAACCCAGGTTCCTGAGGCAATACCTTAATTTGAATGAACAAATAACTTCAGCCGTGCAGCAATACATTAAGGATGTTAAAAGCAGCGATTTCCCTAATGACAAGGAACAGTATTAATTTAAATACAGCAGTCCGGTAAATTGTGATGCTTAATTCTCATCCTTTATCTTGTATCCAATATTTTGTATCTTACATTTTAAATCCTGCCAACTCCCAACTCCCAACTCCCAACTCCCAACTCAAAACTATCCCTCTGCCCAATTCAATCTGTCGGCTGGAGAGTATTTCCAAGGGGCGCCATTATTTTCTACATTGCCCAACATGGCGTTAATGCTGGCTGGTGCAACAGATTCTTCCATCACGGCAAATCTGCGTAAATCCATAATAATCGCTAAAGGATCAATATTGATAGGGCAGGCTTCTACACAGGCATTACAGCTGGTACAAGCCCAAATTTCTTCTCGGCTGATGTAATTATCTAAAAGCGACTTTCCATCTATATGATCTTTACCGTGCAAGTCTATATTCTTCCCAACTTCGGTCAAGCGGTCACGGGTATCCATCATAATCTTACGTGGAGACAATTTCTTTCCCGTTTGATTTGCTGGACATGAAGAAGTACAACGTCCACATTCAGTACAAGTATATGCATTCATTAACTGTACCCAATTCAAATCCATTACATCACTTGCACCAAATTTACTTGGAGCAGCATTAGCATCGGCGGG
>CALKVC010000185.1 GCA_937996595.1 uncultured Chitinophagaceae bacterium | reverse complement strand
AGATCTGGTGACTGGAGTTCAGACGTGTGCTCTTCCGATCTTATTACAGTTTGATAATGAAAGGATTATATAAAAGGTAGGAATAAGGGTCGGGTTATATGCCATTACCGGATTATTTTCTTCGGACAAGATGTTTCCTGATTGTTGCAAAATGGTTGGGGAGATGGCGGTAAAAAATGGCATTGTAAAAGACATCATCTCCTACTTTTCCGCCATAACGCTTTATGGGTAAGGGCTTGGCGCTTTTTAAAAAAGAAGTCATCTTGGTTTTAAATACTTTATTCTCTGTAAAGACTATCTTTTTACTTTTTACAAACGGAAAGCAGCCAATTAAAAATTTGCATCAAAACTTTAATTGCAGCCCCCAGTCAACTATCTCACATGAGATTGCCAGGAATGAGGAAATTCCTCCCCAAAAAAAGACCTCATCCTTACATTTTCCGCTATAACCCTTTATGGATAAAGGTTTGGGGAATTCACAATGAGATGTCATCTTTAATTATAAGGCATTCATATTTTATTATACGCCGCAAACAGGATTTTAAATATCAGTCTATGGCTAGTTCACCTGATCAACCGAAATGATCAACGAGTATTTATTAATAATGCCGGAAGATCAGGTATTTCCTGTTTTCAGGCCGAAGAAAATGACCACAAAATGAAAGTCATTTCCACTAAATATTATTATAGAAAATTGGCAATCTGGCTATGATCAGTTAAATTGTATCATTTCCCGGCAAATGAAAAAATTACTTGCATTTACGATTTTATTTTTTGCTTTTAACCATAGTATAGCCGGTAGCATTTCCATAAACTTCATCAGCCCGCAATTAAACCAGGTATATGGAAATTCATTGCCGATTGAGGTATCTGTTGTTTCCACTTTCCAGGTTAATTCAGTTGTTGCCGATGTAAACGGACACCTGGCAACACTCATTTATGATATTGGATCGGGCCATTTTTCCGGTAATCTCTTACTGACAGGGCTACCTGAAGGGATAAGCTACCCGTTGACTGTTACGGTCACTGATATTTTTAATACCCAGCAGCAAGCATCCGTAAATTTCATTTATGCCAACCCTCCCGGTATTGACTTTATATATCCGCTAAGCTGGTCCAATGCTTATCCTTTACTGCCCCTAAAAGTGATTTGCACCGGAATTGACACGTCTACCCTCCGTATAAAGATTGACTTTGGATCTCAACATGTGTTTGACATGAATTTCAGCAATACGATAGATACAGTACTGCAGCTTTCACCTGCTGCATCATCATTTGGGGTAATGTATATTACTGCAACAGACAAATGGGGGCAGGTAAGCAGTACTAGCCGTACGATCCTCTATGACAACAACATTTTTTTATCTCCCAAATACACTGGCACAGATAAAATATTTGATTTCAATTATGGCAAGGCCCTTGAAGTAAATGCCCAATACCAGGGAAGAATCGTTGATATAAGTACTGCAAATACTGAACAGGTGGGAAACGGATTATATCACAGGATAGACAATGAAAGTTTAACCTACCTGACCCCTTATGGAGTAATATACGGGCAAAATCAAAACGAGCATCCTTATGATTGGAACAATGGCGTACTGTATTCCATTGCGGGTAAAAAAAGCGTACGTGCAAGCGGTCAGTATGCAACATTTGAAAAAATATCAGGGCCAAATCAATCTGATGTTTATTTAAGGAATCTTGCAACTCAAAGTGATCAGTTGATTGGCACTTATTATGAGTATTTTGAAGATGAATGTGTGGCTCCAAACGGAGTAGTAGTGTATAGGAATGATCAATTTAATCTTATCAGGTATAAGAACGGAACGCTTACAACACTAACAAATAATGCAGGATTCACCCTTTTCAATGAATTTCCATTAACAGATGGAAATTATGTTGTCTATTTGAAAAACCTGGCCATGTTCAATGAATACTCTATTTATCTGCATAATGGAATTTCAGAAATTTTATTAAGTGATCTTGGCGCTTATACACCCGGTGAAAGTCCGCAGGCCGGCGTTAATTACCAGGTAAACAATAAATTTGTAGCATACAGCAAGCCAGGCAATTCAGGTCAATTGCAAGTATGGTTAAGAGATACTACTGGTTCAAATGCACAGGTTACTTTTTTTAATACGAGCAGTACTATAGAAGGACTTGCCCCCAATGGCGATATCGTATACAAAAATGATGGCATACGCTATTATGTTAAAAAAGGGATAATACAAACCCCCAGGCCTCTGGGGGCAGCTTTGGGAAAACTTTGTTACCGGGATTCATCCTGGTACGTTATTGAGGGAAGGTATATATATAAACTCCTGGTAAAAGCTTTTGTAACGGTTGCAAACGGCAACTGGAATGATCCTGCTGTATGGGAAAACAACATAATTCCACCTCCCGATGCAGACATCATTATCTTAAATAATATTGTGGTAAATGTAAACACTACCTGCAATTCTTTACAGGTAAATCCCCCTGGCAGTGTTACCGTATCACCCGGGGTAACGTTAACGGTATTGCATTAGTTCTTTGTATGGTTTTGAGTTTTACAATAAGAGGTTGCAGAAAGTAAAAAAGGGGGAGATGAGCTTTTTATACTGAATTCTTCGATAGAACATCAATATTAGTTGAAATAAATCAAAATAATAAATATCCTATCTATCAGTGTTATTTACCTATGATAAATTTCTTTGTTCCGGCTGATGTTTGTATATAATAAATGCCGGCAGGAAGGGTTTTAACATTCACCGATTGACGGCCATTTTGCAACCAAAACTGTTTTACCAGCCTGCCGAGGTGATCAATGATTGATGCATTTGTCCCAATTAAATGATCATCTGTTACTTTTATATGCAGCATTCCTTCGCGTGCGGGATTTATTAAAACAGTAAAACCTTCCATTCCATCGGGCAATTTTACTTTCCTGGTATCTGAATAAGAAAATCCGCCGTCAGCATCCATCATTTTAAGCCGGTAATATTCCACCTGTCTAATCATGTTTACCCTTGCTGAATATGAATGACTTCCCTGTCCGATGGCTTTTACAGTTTTTTCCTGTTGGAACCGGATTCCGTCATAACTTCTTTCAACGATAAATATCCCGGCGTTTAATTCCGATGCTGTTTTCCAAGAAACTAATGCTGATTTATATGTTTCAATAGCAATGGCATTAAAAGAAGCCAAATAAACTGGCACTACCTGTATTGGGAGACTGGCTGTCCATACTCCCCGGCCGTAAGTAAAAATAAACAGCTTTTTATCTGAAACCCTGAACTTCATTTCTGAAATCCGCACATTTGGAATATGCTTTTCCCTGCTCCATGTCTGCCCGCCATCCAGGGTTATGTAAATGCCTCCTTCATAAGCACCAACCAGCATTACCTGGCTGTTTCCCGGGTAAGCTGTAATGCATAACGGTGTAACTCCTGATGGGAAATTAGCTCCTACATTAGTCCATTGCACATTTCCACTGAACATATTTGCAGCATAAAGTATCTGGGAAGGCAGCCCTTTCTTCAACAGGAAAAGCGCAGAGTCGTTATTGGGGTCAACCTGTATGCGTTCGGGATCACCCGGCACCGGCATGCCGAATTCCGACAATGGCGCTGCTGTAGCTGCATCGGGTAACACGAAAACAGAATCTGTATTCGTCCAGTAAACGATCGGGTTTGGTTTAGCAGAAGCAGTTATGCTTAACCGGTATGCCGTATTACCGTAATATCCTGATACCGGCACCCAGTTATTGCCTTTATCCGTACTTCGCCACAGGCGTTTAAGGGTTGGAACGAACAACTGGTTATGGTCTGCTTCATTCATAATATATGGATTATAGAAAGCAGCACCTTCATCTATATTCCCATCGTTATTAATATCCAGTTGATTCAAAATCCGGCTGTAATTGATAACCGTGCCGGTTGCAGTAGTAATTCTATACATCACAGCACCCTGGTGACAGAAATAAGCCAGGTTACTATCTGTTTTGCTGCAATAAGCATACATCCCATCTCCCAATCCAACGGTTACTGATGTGTTATTATTCCTGTTCAATTGTGTTCGAATATCCATCAAGCCTGTGAGAGTCATGTTTCCATTGATGGAATAATCGCCATGAACAATATCCTGTACTACCAGTGTGTTATTATATTTTTTAGGAGTTCCGAATGAAAATGTTGTCATGTTGGCCAGGTTGAGAGACTGTACCCCGTTATCACTGGCAAAGAAAATCATGTTCGGCTGGTGCTTATCGAATATGAATTTAAAAAAATCCCAACCCGGTATACCGGTTTTCCAGTTTACCCCGCCATCGGTTGATCCCCTCAGGTTTACACCTCCCACTAAAACGAAATCGGGGTTATCCGGTTTTACGGCAATAATATTCCTTCCTGCATTTGTTGCAATGTTCAATGTATCCAGGAAAATCCAGGTTGTACCGGCATCGGTAGACTTATAAACAGCTATCCTGTTGTTGATAAAGTTCCCTGCAGCATATCGGGTATCCGGTTGTGATTCGCATGCTGCCACATGCAGGTTGTAAATCCCGGAAGCAATGCCAGCATTGGATAAAATAAATGAACCCGGATTGCCGGTTGGGGAATTCCATATCTTATTGTCGGAACTGATAACAACGCCTCCATCCGGCAATAAGATGAAATCTCTTGGAATAACACCATGAATAAAAAAGACTTGCTGAAAACTGGCGAAATTATCAGTTGTCCTGTATAATGCGCCAAATGTATTGTTTGCACCAAATCTCTGTAAAAAATAAACTGTGTTAGAGTCTGCAGGCGAACAAAGTAGTTTATCTACAGTTCCAATTGCAGGTGTTGTTGTTGGCGTTAGTTGAAAAAAATGTTGCCCACCGTCAACAGATTTATATAAATCGTTTTGAAGCACATTGTTTTCATATTTATTTACACCAGTACTGTAATAGTATTCGTTTTGCCGGAAATAATTTTGGCAAAGAGAAGCTACCCTGAGTGTTGGAGCGAAATCATTTACCGGGCTCCAGGTAGTGCCCCTGTTGTGGGAAACCCACAAACCGCCCCAGTCGCCTCCAGCTATCAGGTGGTTAGAATCGGCCGCATCTATTACCAGGCTGGTTATTCTTCCGGTATTATTGAATATGCCTGCATTTTCAATCTGTGAAAGGTATTCGGAAGAATCAACTACTATGCTTTTGATGCTGTTTCCGTATGTATTTTCAGTGGCGGCATGGCGTTCATTAGCAATAAATGAAGGCGAAGCAGGACTACTTTTCAATGTTTTATAAATGCAATAAGCAGCCAATATAAATACAATTGAGAAAAGTATACTGGAACTCCGTTTCATTTTTATCTGAAGGCTTGTATTCTAAAAATACAAATTATTACTAATGAAAAAATAGTTATCTATTAACTGTATGTTGAGTAATGCAGAAACTTAAAACAACTTATATTTACTTAACTAAATGAATAACAAATATTTATGAAGATCACTTTTTCGGTTATCTTTTTTATTCACGCAAGTTTAGTTTTTTCTCAAAATAGCCTCAAAGAATTTGTTCAGTCAAATACAATTCCTATTCTGTCAATAAGCCCCGACTCAACCAATTTCAGTGATTTGGAAGAAATAGGCAATGCCATCGGAAATTCAAGGATTGTAATGCTTGGTGAACAGGACCATGGTGATGCTCCCACTATTTCGGCTAAAACCAGGTTGATACAATTCTTACATGAAAGAAAAGGTTTTAACGTTATTGCATTTGAAAGCGATTTTTTTTCTGCCACTTACGGATTTGAAAAAACCGCTAAAGCGAAACAGGATTTCCTGAATTTCTGTAAAGCGAACATAGTTCCTTATTGGACATTATGTGATGCTGCATTTCCATTGTTTGATAAAATTATTCCGGAAAGTTTTAGTTCAAAGGATCCTTTAATAATTGCCGGATTTGACAATCAAATGTTTTACAGACATTCAACAAAACATCTTGCACATTATATAGATAGCATTTCAAGGGCATATGATGCTGAATTGGTGAAAAATGCAATCTTTTATGATAGCATATTATCCGCTATCAGCATTTTATCTAACCCTATTATCTGCAATTCACAGAACAAGTCATTTTATAAAAATGCCTTAAACGGATTACGGATATTGAAAGAAGACATTCTAGTAAAGGCTGGTGCAGATAATATAGCCTGCATTCTTATCGCTAATTTAAATGCTTTCACACAACAGTTGCTCAGTAAAAACAATTTCACTTCAATGGTCAATATCAGGGATATCCAAATGGCTGAAAACCTGTATTGGCTTTGTAATATCAAGTTTCCAACAGAAAAGATTATCGTTTGGGCAGCCAATTATCATATATCAAAATACATGGGGCATTTCAAAAAGAATTCACTTAACGGTAACATTTCTATGGCTGGCGAATTCACAAAAGATTCAGTACTGGATAAAACCACCTATATCATTGGCTTTACATCTTATGGAGGTGAAGCAGGTCGTATCGGTACTAAAATATTCAAAGTAGATCCCCCCAAAAAAAATGGATTTGAAACATGGATTGATGAAAAAACAGATTTTGCATTTATCGATTTCAGGAAATTCAATTTATTGAACCCCAATTATGACATGGAATTTGATATGAAAAGTTGTGTAACCGATAACAATGTACATAAAAGCAACCCCGGGCAATGGAACAGGATCTTTGACGGGATATTTTTTATCAGGAACATGTATCCATGCAGGATTAAGCATTAACAAATTTGAAGTAAATGCTGATTTGCAATCATCTAATCATATATCTCCATCACTATAACATGAACTTACATCTGTCAATACAAATGCTTTTCAATTACCAGGCCTAATCCAAAGAAAATAATTCGCCTTGCACCGCAGGTATAATGTGCAAACCCTGCAATTTGTCGAGTGGTGAGCATTTGTTCCTGTTATTTACCTGTGCCACGTGTAGGTAAATCATGGTATTGCGGATATGTGCATGCCCCATCAGTTCCTTGATAGTCAAGATATTTACTCCATCTTCCAGTAAATGAGTGGCATAAGTATGTCTTAAACTATGAACAGATACTGATTTAGAAATTCCTGCAAGATTTGCAGCACGCTTTATAGCCCATTGAATACTTCTTACTCCGAATTGTTTGTCTAGCTGTGGAAAAAACCTTTTTGAATTTTTCCCCCATCTTTTCCCGGGGAATAACCAGTTGGTTGGTTTCATGATTTTTAGATACTGGCTAAGGATAGCAGGCAAAGTTATTCCAAGAGGCATATACCTGTCTTTTTTGCCCTTACCCTGCCTTACAAATAACACTTGCCTTTGAAGGTCTATGTCTTCTACCTTAATATTCTTAACTTCAGCACATCGTAAACCACATCCGTAGAGTATCGCAATCATAAGCCGATGTGTGAGCAGACAAGGGATGTTCATCATGCTTGTCACTTCTTCCTTACTAAGTACAACTGGAAGTTTTCTCCTCACTTTAATAACAGGTAGCTTTAATCGTAATTCATCCATCCCTTCCATTTTAAACACGAACTTTAAGGCACAGATGGTGAACTTAATGGTATTTAAAGACCCGTTTACAGACTTTTCCTTCACTAAGAATAGGTAATCCTCAATTTCATCCAGCGTTAAAGAAATTGGGAGGCTTTTATAGTGTAGTGCAATAGCTGCCAGGCTCCTGCCATAATTATTACAGGTACTTGTTGCCCTGTCAATGATTGACATCCGGCGAAGGAATTTTTGATAAAAGGCTTCGAAACCAGGTACTTCTAAACAGGCTAATTGAATTTTTGTCATGTTTTTTACCGGAAAATAAATGTTAACTGACTTAATTCCAATATGCTATAATCAATTATGTCTGTCGATAACCGTATGGCGGCTTCAAACTTCTGTATAAATCACTACCACCCAGCTTATCCATTTGGATTATTGGTAAAAAATAGTAGAAAATTTATTTTAGTGTGGAATAAATAAAGATATGAACCGATTTGGATGGAAATTTTTTGTATGTAATATAATTACCATCATTTGCCTGCTCATTTTCAGCCATTATACATATGCGCAAACTCCAACCAATGGCGATTACCGTTCAAAAGGGAGTGATGGCTGGGAAAAACCAACATCCTGGCAGGTTAGAAGCGGAGGAAGCTGGGTTAATGCATCTACAGTCCCTTCTTCAACATCAAATGTGTATATACAGAACGGCCATGTAATGAGAGTTACATTTACAGCAGAGTGCCGCGACCTGCATATTTATGCAGGTGGTAGCTATTTGCTGGATTGCGATGGAACGTTAAGTATTTATGGAAAATTGCGCAAGTATACAGGCACAGTTGTTACAGGTTCAACGGATGGCGTTTTTTACAGCAGCCAGGCAAATGGATCCAGCAGTGCAGCACTTATTATTGGCAATCTAAATGCCACAACGGGTATTTTCTTCAAGGGTACAACCAGGAATATCATCAATACAGGAGAATGGGGAGTTCCCGGGTTAATTTTTACTTATGTTCATATTGATATGAATGCAGGTAATACAGCAACGGTGCAATCTCCTTTTTACGCGAGTCATATTAAGGTTAATTCAGGTACTTTGAATATGGGGAGCAATTCAATGTATCTTCCTGCAGGAGCAGGCGGTAACGGAACTTTAACGGTTGCAGCAGGTGCCACTTTACAAACTGCCAATACAGGAACAACAAATACCAATTGCATCATAACTGACCTTGGCGGGAACCCTCCTTATAATTTATATAACTATGGAACCTTACGTTTATTGGGAGCCACTCCACAATTACGATTGGAAAATTTCACTCAGTATGAAGGAAGTACCATTGAATATGGTGCTGCATCCGCACAGTCATTTTTAAAAAACAGTTACCCTTCTTTAGCTGAGATTAGTAATTACCGAAACCTGGTTTTCTCCGGGTCGGGCAATAAAACGCCTGCAGCAAATTTCATTGTAAAAGAAGACCTGAATATACAAGGAACTGCGGTGTTGGTTATGGGAGCCAGGTTTGCTACCATTACCGGAAACTGGACAAGTTACGGTGCCACCGGGTTAAATGAAGGAACCAGTACTATAACATTTGACAGCACCGGTGCGCAAACCATTAATACAACCGGCGGGGAAAGTTTTTATGTGCTTAGAAAAAACAATACCGGCACTTTAACATTCAACAGCAATGTTGCTATTGCGGCAGGAGGCAACCTGAACCTTTCTGCCGGAACCATCAATGCAGGCACAAACTCATTCACCGGAACTGCAACATCTGCATTGAATATGTCGGGGGGCACATTGCGGCTGGCGAAACTAAATGTTACACTGCCTGAATTTTCGATTTCATCATATAATATCACAGGTGGTACCATTGTACTTGACGGTGCAGGAACGCAAACATTACGGGGTGCCAGGGATTACAGGAATCTTACATTTTCCGTAAGTGGTACAAAGGGCATATCTTCCGCTATTAATAACATAACCGGTACTGTTACGGTTGCCAATACAGTGATTCTGGATGTTGCCAATAACACCATGGGCGGAACCGGCACCAACCTGACAATGACCGGGACTTCTGTTTACAAAACTGCAGGAGCTTCGCAGGTAAAACCGGATGCAGCCGGCACTTATTCTCTTGGTACCGGTACCAGCATTGAATTCACCAATTCCCTGGCGGGGCTGGAGAGCATCCGTTTTACAGGTGCCAGTACCGTGAATTACTATAACATCATAGTGTCTGGCAGTTCTGTTGGAACAGCCTCTCTAACAACCGGTATCCGTTTTCAAACTGGTGGCCGTTTAACTGTAAAGACAGGTGCTGTATTTAAACATACCAATACTTCCGGTTTTTCAGGAGGTGCTTCAACAGCCATTAGCAATGCCAATAACCCTTTAATCACACTTGAAACGGGCAGCACGATAGAATATAACGGTACTGACCAGGTGATTACAAACCAGGCCATCAGTTCTCCTGCCGATGCGCATTACCAGCATCTTACACTGAGCAATTCGGGAAACAAGACAGCACCAGCGGGAACCCTTACTATCAAAGGCAACCTCAGCAAAGAAGAAACAGCTTCTTTTATACACAATTCCGGAACGGTTGTATTGAACGGAACGGCCGCACAGGGATATACGTCCAGCTTTCCGTATATGAAATTTTACAATTTTACCAATAACAATACTGTTGGATTGTCAGTTAACAGTGAAATGAGCATTGAGCGGGAACTTGCTTTCGGAAGTTCTTCAAAGCTGAACCTGCAAACCACCGGCCATGTGATACTGCTTTCTTCACTTTCCGGAACAGCCAGTGTAGGCGTAATTCCCACTAATGCCACGGTGAGTTACACAGGCAATGGCCGGTTTACGGTTCACCGGTATATTGCAACGGGCCCTTTACCCAATCATGGCAAGTCATGGCAATTCATTTCCATCCCAACTACCGGCACTCAGACCATCAACCAGGCTTGGCAGGATACAGCAACTGCACCTAATCAAAACCGTTATAGTGGTTATGGCACACAGATAACGAGTGACATCACACCACTGCCTGCAGGTTTTGATGTGTACACTGTGAATGGGCCAAGTATGAAAACCTATGACGCATCAGGTAACAACTGGACAGGGGTTGCCAATACAACCACAACTCCCATATTTAACCAGAAAGGATATATGGTATTTGTTAGGGGCGACCGCAGTGTTACCACATTCAATGGTGCCGCCAATCCAACCATACTGAGAAGTGGCGGGCAGATCAGGTGGCCTGTATCAAATCCTCCACCATCAACAGTTGTAGCTATGGATAAGTTTGAATCCATTGGTAATCCATATGCATCTGCTATCGATTTTTCTAATGATGCAGGGGTAGTAAAATCTGCTGCCATACAGAAAGTATATTATGTTTGGGACCCGAAACTAGGTGGCAGCAGCGGGTATGGAGGATTCCAGACACTGGTCAGGGGCATTGGCGCCGATAACAACTATTATATAACTCCTGGCGGTGGAAGCTATGGTAGCATGGGCTCGGTAAATAATATAATACAAAGCGGGCAGGCATTTTTTGTAAGGGCATCGGGGGCAACTGGAACAGTTTCATTTAATGAAAATGCAAAGGCCAGTGGCAGCAGCACACCATTCAGAACTTCATTAGGAACTACCGCAGCCACAAAGATTAACTGTGAGCTAAAACAGGTAATTAATACAGATACATTGTTACTGGATGGGTGTACAGCCGAATTTGGCCGAGAACTGGTTAATGGAACTGACCCAATGGATGCGTATAAATTTAAACATACAAACGAATCAGTTTCAATTTACGCTTATAACACTGAACTAGCTGTGGAGAGAAGGCGTTTCCCTGAAAATAACGATACTATTTTCTTAAAAATCAGCAACCTGAGAACAAGGAAATATCAGCTATGCTTCACTGGTATGAATCTTTCGGGATGGGAAATGACTCCGTTTCTTTTTGACAGGTTCCTTGATACACTTTTACCTTTAGATTTGAGCCAGGCAACCACCATTAACTTCCAGGTTGTTCAGGATGTACATTCATATTCCCCGGACAGGTTTGCCATCGTTTTTAAACAAAGGGCTACATATTACCCGCCGGCAGAATATAGTTATACTGAAATCAGTATTCGTTAAGCTCAGAAAAATGGGCGGCCAGTATTAACATACCTCAAAATAAGTTTCAGCCATTACATTTATCCCTGTGGTGCCGTATTCAGACTTACCATCCAGTTGATGCCGAATTTATCTGTAAGCATACCGAATGCTTCACTCCAGAATGTTTTTGACAGTGGCATTGTAGTAAATCCTCCTGCAGCCAACCCGTTAAATATTTTTTCACAATCCTGTACTGTGTCTGCATTTACAGAAATGCTGAAGTTATTTCCCTGTTTAAAGCCGGAAGCCCATTCACCGCCGGTATCGCTGCCCATCAGGGTGGTTTCTTTACTTATGGGAAGGGAAATATGCATGATCTTATTAAGATCGGCTTCAGGCATCGGTTTTTCACCCGGAGGCATTTCACCGAAACGGCCAACATATGGAAACTCACCGCCAAATACTGATTTGTAAAAGTTGAACGCTTCTTCACAATTACCGTTGAAAGTAAGGTATACATTTACTGTAGTAGCCATGGTTAATTTTTTAGTGTGACACAAGTTAATTTAATCATTACTAAATGTGGCGCCTTTCTACCATTTAAAATACCATTTATCAAATACTGTTATTACTGGAAAGCCGGAAAGTTTTGAAATACTTAAAAAGTAAACAGGAGGGCTTATGAGCTGTGGCGGATTGGTATGGAAAGAGGTAAACCTCTTCGGTAAAACCACCATAAAGATGTAAGATTTATGAAAGTAGAGTCACACCATATATCTTTAGATCTTACTTCATAAATAAGTTAACATAATATAATTAGTTGAAAAAGTGAGGTATTATTAATCTATGTTAAAAAAGTCATCTCCTCTCAATTTACTAACACCCATCAGAGATAGGGACCGAACTGTTTTGTGACGATCTGAACCCAGTTTACGTGCCACTTTAATCGGCGAACAGCTGAACCTTTGGGACAATTAATAGCACTGTAAATAGGCCAACCAACCATTATTCCATGTGAAAAATGACCTTCAATGAATTTCAAAAAAGGAAGTAAAACAAAGTGGGATTTCGAATTTAAAAAATGTGATTTTTTTTCCTTCAAATCGTTCGTAAATATTTTTTTTGTTTCAAAAAACTTATATTCGTTTAAGAAATCAATCCCACGCTGAAAACCAACCTATCTACAACACCCCCATTATGATTTTTTGATATAAATGCTCAAGTGTATAACTGGTGTTTATAATCGCAAATAAATAATAGACAGGAAGTTATTTTCAAATTCGTACAAACAAATTTATAAAGCATAATTGATTAAGGAAACTTTCAACTGGCAAAGCAATACTTTTATATGAAGAAAACAGCGCCAAATCAGAATTGAAAATCAGCTATTATTTATTATTCTGTGCAGGGAAAAATGTAAAACAGTTATAAATCACCTATTAAATAAGCTAGCAATAATAATTCGTAAAAACCTCCAATCCCTTATATGAGAAAAATTTTTTTTATTGTCCCCTTTATAGCTTTTGTTCTCTTTACCGAAGCACAGGATATAAATGTTACTAACGCAATAACCTTTACTCAACTTTGTAACACATTAAACACAAACGGTCCCATAGCAGACCTCCAGGGAAGAACACTTCGCTTTCAAAATGGTGGTGCAATTACAGGAGTAGGAACGATAACAAACGGATCTATAGATGCGGATTACAACCTTAGCAATATTTTCGATGTAGATATAATGTTAGAAAACGTTACTGCTTATAACCAATTTTTTTCTGCCCGCTGGTTTGGGGTTGATGAGGGAAATGCAGATAACTATATCTTTCTTCAAAGAGCTATTGATGTCTGTATCCATCAACCCGTTCCTATACCTTTGTTTATACCACCAGGAATTTATGATTATTCACAACCTTTATTGATAGCAAATATCATCCAGAATTCTCCACATACTTTTGGGGGATGTAGTTTCCATATGTTTGGCGGAACAGCATCCTGGTCATCCCGTGATATAACTACCTTAAATTTTAAGGGACCAGGAGATATATTTGCATTAGGAATACAAGATGCAAGGGGTGTAGAAGTTAATAACCTTAAAATTATAGGACAATTTGAACCACCCGCCACTCCAGATAATATATACTTTCATACGGTTTCTACCAATTACAATGACGTAAATAATACATGCAGAGATGAATACACCGGAATTGTTATTGATCCTTACTATTCCAAAGGTCCTGACGGTGGCTCTATTGGAGTTAAAATACATGACGTATTTGTATCAAATTTTGCAGTTGACTTTTCCATTTCTCCAACAACATGTCAAAATTCCCAGATGCTTGTGTTTGAAAATATTCAGTTGGGAGATAGTAAATGGGGTTTCAAAGCAGGCTCCGGCCAATCGAAGGGAAATGTAGTCCGGGGATTATATTCCACTGGCAGAATGCATACATTGATTTGCCTCGGAGATCACGCTTCACCCTCCGCCGCTGTTGGATTCTGGACTTTTGATAAAGGTACTATTACGAACAAATGTATCCGGTTATGTGATATAATTGACCCAGGTTGGTATTCAGTTAAGATAAAAGATTTCTTTTGCGAAAACATCGGCACCATTGGTACTATTTTAACTGAAAAGACGTATGATGAACCCGGGTTCAATACAGAAGCCCCTATATATTTCGAAGGCTGTAATTTTGATTTTGTACCACGGTCAAAAGCAGACGTACAGCTGCTGGCAAATACGTCTGATCAATTTGTAAAATTTGAATCATGCAGTTTCAGGTATTTTTCACTTGACGAGCCGTACCCATCCCCACCTCTTTACATGAATTATGGATCAAGTCCTGCAACTTTTGACAACTGTACTTTTAGCGGAACTGTAACACAAGACAATCAAATTTTCCATATGTACTAATGTTGATTTATTAATTAAATAGATTTATAGCAATGAAAAAGTATATTGTTGCAATATTCATATTAGGCTTCGTGCAAATTTGTTGCGCGGAAGATATTATAGTGAATGGCTCTACAACTATCAGTCAGCTATGTTCGATGACAGGATCAACAAGTCCCATTGCTGATCTTAACGGAAGAACACTCCGTTTTCTTGATGGAGCATCAATTACCGGCCCAGGAACTATAATTAACGGATCAATTGATGCAAATTTCTACCAGATTATTTTTGACCCTAATTTAACACTCGCCAACCTTAAGCCGTCCAGGCATTATTTTTCAGCCTGTTGGTTTGGAGCAAGCAGTACAAATATTGACAATTATGAAAGCCTGCAAAGGGCAATAAATGTATGTATAAATCAACCTATTGCTACACCTTTGTATATCCCATCAGGAAATTACCGGTTTTCAAGACCATTGAGCATTTCGATAGAACTTGGTCAGAATGAATTCAGTGCTGTTAATTTTCACATGTTCGGCAATTCTCAATTCTGGAGTGGGCTTACCCAACTGGTTTATACAGGTGTAGGAAACACCTATGCACTGAGCATACAAGACGGATTGGGAGTGGAAGTTAATAACCTGGCAATAATTGGACAATACGAACCTCCAGGAAATTCAGATACTTACTTTACTACTACAACAACAAATTACACTGACCAGGGCGACCAGTGTACTGATGAATATTCCGGTATTGTAATTGATCCTGAGTATTCTGCAAGAGGATCTAGTGGAGTTAACATTCATGATATGAAAATTTCAAATTTTGCTGTTGACATTTCAGTTTCCCCTGGAAAAAGTGAACATTCAGATATGCTCACTTTTGAAAATATCCAAGTTGCAGACAGCAAGTGGGGCATAAGGGCTGGTTTTTCAGGATCAAAAGGAAATATTGTTCAAGGGTTATACTCCTGGGGGCGCATGCATACTTTGATCTGTATTGGAAATTCGGGCAGGAAAGAAGCAGGTTGCTGGACGTTTGACGGAGCAAATATAGCAGGTAATTGCATACGTATTTTTGATATAACAGATGCGGGCTGGTATCCCATTAAAATTAAAGATTTTTATAGTGAAAGTATTGGTTCTGTCGGGACTATTATAAGTAAGCCTCCCGAGAGAGCAAATGAATCTTTTACAGGATATACAGAACCTCCAATATATATAGAAGGCTGTACATTTGACTTTTTCATACCAGCTTTAAACCAAACGCAAATCTCCCTTCGCACATCAATTGACAGGGTAAGATTTGAATCATGCCAGTTCAGGTATTATGCCAATCGATTTCCCGGTAAAACTATATTCATGGTATCTGATGACCCTTCCTTGACTTTAGACAATCCTTTGGTATACCCAGGAAGTGTAAATCAAAATGCTGCTTTTAACAATTGTTCATTCGAGGGTTATTTATATTTTAATAATATCAATATTACAAGTACTCCGGGAACAATTCCACCAAACTGTACCATACCCGTAAGTCCGTATAATCCACCCTTCACTTGCTCTCAAAATCCAACCATTTTTCTCATGAATTAATAATTCCAAAAATTAAGCCCCAATAGTTATGAAAAAACTAATAATATATCATACGCTATTTTCTCTTACATTTCTAAGTTATGCCAGTGCACAGGTAAAACAGGCTACATCAATGTATGCCATGGCCGCAAGTGCAGATAATGAATTTACCTGGTTGAATATTGAGCGGTTCGATATGAAGAGTTGCAGGAAAAATGCCAGTATATTTAACAAGGCTGATCAAGGATATGTATGGAATGATGGATATGAAAAAGTTGATGTTGGCAAACAGACAAATAGATACCGTTGCGATTTTTTTGCTGATCATTTTCCTACAAGCAATATGGTTTGCGCAATTGCTTTTTCTGAAAAAACTAACCGAGTTTACTTTTTTCCACTGGGGAAGGATCAACTCCGTTGGGAAGATATCGGTAACAGTAATGATTCTTTAAAAATATTCGGGAAAATACGATCAGGCAATATTCATGCTACCGGGAACAATTATTCCACTGAGGACGGCAATATCACCAGGGCAGTAATAGGATATGATGGTAATGGATATGCGCTAACTAATGACTGTAAGCACCTTTACAAGTTCACAGATGATGCCATTCCGGTAATAACCGATCTTGGCCCATTGGAATACGACCATGATTATAAGCCGCTAGCTGCTGCAACGGAAAATTATGGTGGAGATATTGTCGGGTTAACAGACGGAAACCTGCTGTTGATAACGGGTACCGGCAGGCTATTCTTTATTGATGTTAAAACAAGGCTAACAACATTTCTTTTAAGGGTCAGGGGTTTACCTAAGTATGTTATACTCAGTGGAGCAGCTGTAAACGATCAGAACCAATTGATCCTTTCCGGCTCTCATGGCAGTGACGGTTATTACATCGTAAAAATTAACCATGAAGCAGTTGCTGGAAGAATAAAGAATTCGCAAATGCCCGCCAGTGTGTCTGACCTGGCGAGTCCCAATTTTTTAACACTACCTGCGAAGCCTGGAAAAACCGGGCAGAAGGTGAGTATCCATCCAAACCCTGTGCAGGAAGGCTCATTCATGGTTTTCATGAATGCCCAGGAAAGAGGAAATTACACCTTGAAAATATCTGATGAAAATGGTAAGGCCGTTTCCTCTATGAAAATAAATGCCATTGGAGGAAAAACTGCCTTTCGCCAATTACTGCCAAAGGGTTTAGCTTCAGGAATGTATTATTTTGTGTTGTATAATGATAATAATGAAATCGTATACCACGATAAAATCCTGGTATTACATTAACCGTTTTGCTTAATAATTATGAATTTTTAAACATCTTTTATATGAAGAAATTTTTCATTAGTACGATATTCTTTTCCTTTTTTCAAATTTGTAAAGCAGTAATTCCAGTATCAGGGCCGGTGCAAATCAACAATAATCCCTGGAATCCTGGAGGAAGTAATCTCTGGGATCTTCACGGTGAGATACTACGTTTTGAGAGAGGAGGCATAATTACCGGCAACGGAACAATAATAAACGGTTATATTGATGCAAATTACAACCAGGAAATTTTTGATGCTGGGATTAATATAGAGTTGAAACCTTATAATATGTTTTTTTCTGCCTGCTGGTTTGGTTCAAAAGCAGAAACTGGTTTTGATAATAGCAAGAGCCTACAAAAAGCAATTATTACCTGCATACAACTGAAAGTTCCCTTATTTATTCCACCTCTTGGAGTGTATAGTTATTCTAAACCGTTGATGATAACCTATGGCGATACTTTTGAACCTGTTCTAGGTTTTCATATGTATGGTGGTTACCGGGTTGGTTCTGCTGAGGCGTTGACAACCCTTGAATATACGGGCACTGGCAGCACATGGGCATTAGGAATGCAGCACTGTAAAGGAGTTGAAATAAATAATCTCAGGATTACAGGACAGTTTATTCCTCCTTCCACCAATAACGACAACGAGTTTTACCTTACACAACCTGAAAATTACAGAGATGAAAATTCTTTATGCAATTCGGATTACACGGGTATAGCTATTGACCCGATTTTATTTAACCCAGTCCCTCCAGGATCTACAGGCTTAAAAATACATGATGTTTCTGTAACCAACTTTGCTGTTGATTTTTCTATTTCGCCTGCAAAAAGCCAGAATGCTGACATCCTTATTTTTGAGAACATACATGTTGCTGATAGCAAGATCGGTTTTTTGTCTGGATACGCTCAATCAAAAGGAAATGTGGTTCGCGGCCTTCAATCAACTGGCAGAATGCACACATTAATTTCCATTGGCAGATCAAACAGATTCGAGTCGGGCTTTTGGAATTTTGACGGAGGATATGTTTCGGGTAAATGTATCCGGTTGGCAGACTTTAAAGTCAATGCCTGGTTTCCTATTAAGATAAAAGATTATTATTGCGAAAATCTAGGCTCAGTAGGCAGAATGGTAGATAAAGGATCTAGCCCCCCTTGGAACCGGCCTGCCATTTATTTTCAGGGTTGTAATTTTGATTTTGTCTGGACTGAAACCCAGCAGGTTATTTTATACACAAACAGTAATTTACAAAAATTTGAATCTTGCAGATTTAGGTATCCTACACATTATGGGGTTTCTACTTTTCTATATCGTACTTCAATAGCATCCCGGAATGGAACCATAGATTATGGACTATATAATCTCCGGAATTGTGAGTTTAATTGTACATTAAAATTTACTCCAAATTTTATTTTTCCCGATGATGATCCGGTTTTTATTATGGGTACGGATTAATATAAACATTGTATTATCTTTTGTTATTTTAAGCCAGCTTATGACTGACCGGCTTGTGTTCAGCTAAGCCTGCCGGTTAAAAAAAACACCAATGCCTTAAATATTAAATCGTTGGAGTAACACGACTGAGTCCCTATAGCGAAGCGTTTCGGGATACCTGCTCTCCTCCACATAGTACTGTGGGAACAGAACCATCGTCTATGAGAGGAAATAAAAGAGCCTCTCATTGCTGAAAGGTTTTTTAAATGAATATGCCGGCCGGCAGGTAAAGCAGCCGAAGGAGTAACTGAGTCCCGATAAGGAAGCGTATCTGGATACCTACTCTCCTCCCCACAGTACTGTGGGGACAGTACCCTCGTCTATGAGGGGAAATAAAAGAGCCTCTCATTGCTGAAAGGCCTTTTAAAATGAAAATAGCAGCTACTACTTTTAAATATGATTAATGAAGAAGGAATTTCGAATTACGAAGTAGGCAGCCCGGTCTTAAATCAACATTCCCTGCTCCTTGTTCGATACTTAAATTCAGAAAACAAAAAAGCCTCTCAGTTTCCTGAAAGGCTTTATAAATGAATATGGCAGCTACCTACTCTCCCGCATTGTTGTGCAGTACCATCGGCCATGAGGGGCTTAACTTCTCTGTTCGGTATGGGAAGAGGTGAACACCCTCGGCAAAACCACCATAAAGAGATGATTTGTCGAA
>CALKVC010000184.1 GCA_937996595.1 uncultured Chitinophagaceae bacterium | reverse complement strand
TGTCCAATTCTTCTTTTGATAAAATCAAAATTGGCAGATTCGCAGATAGCGATTAGGATTTCTTTGAAATGGTTTTGTGGGCGGGTATATTTATAGTTTTTATCGATTTCACCTCTTAAAACGGAATACCCTAAGATTTTTTGTAAAAATAAACCTTCAAATTTTTATTAAATGTGAATATAACAAAATATTGGTTATAATCTCATTTAATCACACACTTAAAACAAGGGTAATATATGGATTTTTTCACAAATACAAATATTTTATTTTTTTTAGCTTCTCTTCGTTTTTCTTGTTTAATTTTATTTCTATTGTAAGATAATATCAAAATCTACCAGATCAATGAATACCTGTACACGTTCTTCAATTTCCTGTGGAGTAACTTCTTTCAATCGTTGTGGTCCGAATTTTTCCACGCAAAAACTTGCCATCGCAGAACCGTAGATAACGGCGCGTTTCATGTTTTCAAATGATAAATCTTTGGTTTTTGCTAAATACCCCATAAATCCGCCGGCAAATGTATCACCAGCTCCGGTTGGGTCAAATACATCTTCCAAAGGCAAAGCCGGTGCGAAGAATACGCGGTTTCCGTGGAATAATAAGGCTCCGTGTTCTCCTTTTTTAATAATAAGGAATGAAGGGCCCATCTGTAAGATCTTATTGGCAGCCTTTACCAGCGAAACTTCGCCACTCAGTTGCCTGGCTTCCCCGTCGTTTACCAGCAATACATCCACTTTTTTCAGTACTTCTTTCAGGTCTTCAAGCGCCACATCCATCCAGAAATTCATGGTATCCATTACAATCAGTTTGGGGCGTACTTTTAACTGGTTGATCACACTGAGCTGCAGTTTGGGCATCAGGTTTCCCAGCATAAGAAATTCGGCGCCCTGATAACTGTCGGGCACAACCGGGTTAAAATCTTCCAGTACATTCAGGTCGGTAACCAGCGTATCGCGTGTATTCATGTCCGTATGGTACCTTCCGCTCCAGAAAAAAGATTTTTTATCGGGAACAATTTCCACACCATCCAGTTCAATACCGCGAGCCCTGAGTTCTATCATTTCAGTTTCAGGAAAATCGTACCCAACAATGGAAATCTGCTGAACGGGCTGTATGAAATTGATAGCAGCATAGGCTACATATGTTCCTGAACCGCCAATGATCCTGTCTACCTTATCAAAAGGTGTTTCAATTGCATCAAAGGCCATGGTACCTACGGTTATTAAAGACATGATTTAAAAAGTTTATTAGTTTAAAGGCATTAAAAAACTTTGCAAAAGTAGCGGATAAAAATTGCTTTTCTTACTATCCGGTAAATTTGTATTATTTTCAGCCGCCATGTTAATACGAATACATCCGGAAGATCCCCAGCCCAGGCTTATCAGGCAGGTGGCAGAATGCCTGAAAGACGGCGGCGTGATTATCTATCCCACGGATACTATATACGGGTTGGGCTGTGATATTTTACAGCAAAAAGCGGTTGAAAAAATCTGTATGATAAAGGGTATTGATCCCCGCAAGGCGATGCTGTCGTTCATTTGCCGCGACCTGAGCCACCTGAGTGTGTATACAAAGAGTATTGGCACCCCGTTATACCGGATGTTGAAGCAATACCTGCCGGGGCCGTTCACTTTCATTTTGCCGGCCAGTAAACTGGTACCGAAGATACTTCAGAACAAAAAATCAACCATTGGCCTGCGGATACCCGATAACAGGATATGCCATGACATACTGGATGCGTTGGGAAACCCGCTGCTAAGCGCATCACTGCCGGGCGAGATGGTGGAAGAGTATACGGACCCGGAAGTGATTTATGAAAAATTCGGGAAGCAGGTAGACTTTGTGATTGACGGAGGGATAGGCGGTATGGTTCCGTCTACCATCATAGACTGTTCATCTGATAACAGGGAAGTTACCAGGCAGGGGCTGGGTGTTTTTGAAATATGATATGGTATTTATTGTTAGGGTAGCTTGTCTACAAATCTATAACCGGGGTCTGCTTTCTGCAGGTTTTCAAAGATACCTTCCAGGTGTTTTTTACCGTACAGTAATATGATCTTGCTGGCTGTATCGCGAATGATCGCATCTGCTATCAGTTCATTCCGGTATTCCTGTATGAAATAATTCCTCATTGTCTTATTCTTAGGGACTTTATATTTTTCACCGAATTTTGTGTTATAGTCAACAGGTTCAAGCACGATGGGGCCAAATTTTTTTTCAACGGCAATAACCAGTGACAAATAATTTTCATCTACTCTTTTGGTTCTTATGGTATCATCCTTCGGATACATGCGTGGCGGCTGGTTAACTAATTTATTTTTTTTGATTAATGATGTTTTTTTGCCAGCGAGCTTGTTGTTTGCCGTGTCCAGGTACCCGTTATTTTTGGAAAGGGCGTTCATATCCATACCGGTAATTTTACGTACTTTTCTGAAAAGCGTATCCTTAGTCAGGGAATCTATTGATTTATCCAGTCCAACACCTTCAAAAAACAGTTTATACCCCTCTCCAAGGAGCGAATCTAAATCATGCTTCACATCATCATAAAATGCCTGTTTTCCCACATGGTGCATTTCAAAAAAGACCAGATGCTTATTTCCGTTACTAATATATTTTTTTGATACTTCCTTATCAAACACACCCATGGAGTTCAAAGCTATTTTAGTGAGACAGGATGACATGAATGCCTGTAAGCATATTACCAGGATGATACCATTTTTTAGTTGATTAATTGTGTTCATACATTTAATTTAAAGCATGGCTGCGTACAAATTTGGCGCAGCCATGCATGGTGGTTATATTGTCAATAACAGACCGCCTGTTATATAATCTAAAATCTGCTGTATGATTGGCCAGTTCTGTACAACCCAGTTGGCAAAATTTTCAACCAGGCACCAGAACTGGTACCATTTGCAATCTGCGGCCCTGGCTTCCGGGTTGTTTTCCAGGTCATCCCTTCCCCCGAATAATTCAGAGCCTTCCGCTATCACATTTCCCTGCTTGTGCTGGTCGTACAGGTATTTGAAAGCCCGGGCAACCGCTACGCCATCATCTTCTTTCAGGATGTCTTCGCGGCTCTTTTCCCCTGAAAGATACAAATAAGCTGCTTCCACCATGCCGTCGCCCGCATCTGTTGGCCTGGCTTTTCCATACAACTTCGATTTGAATTCATTCAGCGATGTACATTTTTCGTAGGCAAATGAAACAGATTTTGTAAAATCGGCCATTACGTTGGCAGTAATAACCTTCGCTTCATTGGCTGTGATGCCTGATTGGGCAGTACCCCAAAAATAGCAGCATTGAATAGCAACGGCAAAAAGTAATTTTTTCATTTTAGTTTTCATTTTGAGTGTTGGTTGAAGAAATGGTTACATTTCATGCACAGTTCAACTCTGTGTCTTACCTTGCTGTTTTCGATAGGGCAAAGCGGTCGGAATTAATTGAAGCCCCTTGATAAAAAACCGGCGCCTTTATATTTTCATGTTCTTTTTTAGCGAGGGTTTTTATAGTTACCTTTTTAAGAACAATCAGGTAATGGCTGCTGTTATTTACCAATACCCAAAATTCAATACCTGTAGTTATATAGGGAAGTGAAAATCAACAGAATTTTACGTTTCTTTTCCGGAAATTTTGTGCAGGTGAGCCGGTTTAGTTGTGTGATTAAAATACAAAGGCCACCGTTTTAGCGGTAGCCATTTTGTATATACTGGTATATATTTCGTTGTTGAGCTTATCAACCCTCCATGCTAATTTCTCAATACCTTTTCCTCATATTATGTTTTTTACGTGCTATATGCCTGCTTGCCTGCCTTTTATCCTGCCTGATTTCCCTGCGTTCCCCTGGCGTTACAACACCGTCGGCCCTTGCAATCCTTTTTTTATGCCTGATATGCCGTTGTTCCCTGGCCAGTTGCCTGGTTTCTGCCCTGGTTAATTCACCATTTTGTACACCATGTGCAATCCTTTTCTGCTGTAAGGCGGGCCTGCCGGCTTGTGCAAAAACCTGGGTACTAAGTGCCATAATTATTGTTAAAAGGGAAAATACTTTACATGTTTTCATACGAAGTTTTTTATTGTTAATTTTTTATTAGCCGGTTTTTGACTGTATAAATTAATGAGGGTTTAATCAGCCGTTCAGAATAAGGAAACATGTGGAGGCAATATCTGAAAACTTTTCCGGTGGTATTTACACAAACCGTTTTCCCTGATTGCCAACCGGTGTTCGGCGGTTCCGTAACCTTTGTTATTATTCCACGAATATGCAGGAAATTCCTGGTGCAATTGCTCCATGTATTCATCACGGTACGTTTTTGCCAGTATGCTCGCCGCTGCAATAGAGGCATAGATGCCATCGCCTTTTATGATACATGCATGCCTTAATGAAGGATAAGGGGTAAACCTGTTTCCGTCAACCAGTAACAGTTGCGGTTTAATTTTTAAAGAATCTATCGCCAGGTGCATCGCTTTAAAAGATGCTTTCAGGATGTTGGTTGCGTCTATTTCTTCATTGCTTACGGAAGCAACGGCATAGGAAATGCTTTCTTTTTCAATGATTGTTCTCAGTGCTGTTCTTTGTTTTGCGCTCAATTGTTTACTGTCGTTCAATAAAGGACTGCTGAAATCTTTGGGAAGTATTACCGCAGCAGCAAAAACCGGCCCGGCAAAACATCCCCTGCCGGCTTCATCCAATCCGGCTTCTGTTTTGATTTTATGAAAAAATGGTTGCAGCATTTGTGTGGGCAAATATCAGGAAAAGTGATTTAACAAGATAATGATGCCATAAAAATTGCATGCTGTAGTACCTTTGTCGGGTTATGGAAAAATCTCTCATAGATAAGAATAACCGGCAGGTAGCCAACTGGTTGCTGATTGGTGTTGGAATGATCGTTATACAGGTTTTACTCGGAGGTATAACAAGGCTTACAGAATCGGGGTTGTCCATTACAGAATGGAAACCGATTACCGGAGCTTTGCCGCCCATGAATGATGCTTCCTGGCAGGCCGAGTTTGATAAATACCGCAACACCGACCAGTTCAAATATGTTCACCAGGATTTTTCCATAAGCGACTTCAAATTCATATTTTATTGGGAATGGGGACACAGGCAATGGGCGAGGCTGATGGGGCTGGTATTTTTAACCGGCTTCATTTATTTCCTGCTGAAGAAAAAAATTACAAAGGGAATGATCATACCGATGCTCATCCTTTTTTTACTGGGCGCTTTACAGGGCGCTATTGGCTGGATAATGGTACAAAGCGGGTTGGTTCCTGAAAAATTCTATGTAGGGCATATTGAACTTACCACCCACTTTATAGCGGCACTGGTATTGCTTTGTTATACATTATGGTTTGCCCTGGGCCTGCTGCCTTCATTTAAAGAACATGTATATGACCGGCGTGTGAAGAACATGCTTGTTTTCCTGTTGGGTATCATTTTTATCCAATTGGTTTACGGAGGCTTCATGGCCGGATTAAAAGCGGCAGCCACGGCTCCAACCTGGCCCGATATCAATGGCTCATTCATTCCTGCCGCATTCAGTGAATTAACGCCCTGGAGCAGCAACCTGGTAAATAATAAACTGGCTATCCATTTCATACATCGTGGTATAGCCTACCTGCTGCTGATTGTGGCTACCATATTTTATTTAAGAACGGGTAATATAAATGCCAATCCGGCGTTTAAAAAATACAGGCTGGCCCTGCTGGCGCTGATGTTCGCCCAGGTGTTGTTAGGTGTGCTTACCGTTTTGAATGCCACCAATAGCACTCATTTTCTCTGGCTGGGCGTAGCGCACCAGTTTACTGCCATGCTTATCGTAATCTGTATCATCATACTGATATACATTGTAAGGGGAAAGCGGGTTCCCTTACGGATATAAATCCGCAAATAACCTTTAGGTATGAAACCATTGCTGAAAGATATTTTCTATTCTTTTCCGGTACAACTGTTCATACTGCATTTCAGGAAATACCAGATACTGCTGTTATTCTGGTTTGTACTTGCCAGCACTATCAACAGCAACTTCATGAAAAATTATGGAGCGGATGCGCTTTTCTTTTCTCCGGAATACCTGGGCTCTGTAAATTTCCTCGGGGCGCTTATCACCGGAATGGCGCTGGGCGTTTTCGTAATGAGCTGGAATGTTACTACGTTTATCCTTCACAGTAAGCGATTCAAATTCCTGGCAGCCACCACGCATCCGTTTCTTAAATATTGTATCAATAATTCGGTACTGCCCTTACTGTTCATTGTTTTTTATTTCGTTCGCCTGTACCGGTTCAATGATTACAGGGAGCTGATGGGCACTATGGAAATCGTATCCATCATAGCAGGTATCTTATTCGGGTTTATCTTTTTGCTGGCGATTTCGCTGGCTTATTTTTTTGGCGCAGGGCATACCATACAGCGGAAAATGGCAACGATTACCATTCACCCGGTGCTGTTCAATAAGAAACATACTTTCAGGCAGCAGCCGGCAGATGAATTCGGGTTGAAAGTAGGCGTATTTTTCAGTGGAAAATTAAAGCTCAGGCATGTACGGGATGTAAGCCATTACCGGCAGGATTTCCTGGACAGCATTTTCAAGCGCCATCATATTGCAGCCATCGGCAGCATATTGCTGGCCTTCATATTCCTGATAGCAATGGGCTTCCTGCTGGAAAACCGGTATTTTGAAATGCCCGCTGCTGCCAGTATCCTGATTTTTTTTGCAGTAATGACGGCGGTAATCGGTTCGCTAACCTATTTCCTGGCAAGCTGGAGCCTGCTGGCTGCAATTGTATTATTGCTGTTTTTTAATTTCCTGTACCAGCATGAAGTGATAGATCCCAGGAACAAGGCATATGGCATAGATTATGTAAACCAGGATGACCCGGCTTACGACAAACCATCGTTGCAAGCCATCTGTACTCCCGAAAAAGTTAAAGCAGATAAAGCCAGTATGATTGGCATCCTTGACAAATGGAAGGCCCGTCAACAGCAGGAAAAACCGGTGATGATATTCATTAATGTCAGTGGCGGCGGCTTAAGAAGCGCTGCGTTTGTGATGAATGCCCTGCAGAAAATTGACAGCATCACCGGGGGAAAACTGATGAAGCAGACTTTCCTCATCAGCGGGGCCAGCGGCGGTATGCTGGCTGCCAGCTATTACCGGGAATTATACCGGATGAAACTGAACGGGCATCCACTAAACCTGGCGCATGAACGCTATACCGACCGCATTGCAGGCGACCTGCTGAACCCGGTTTTCACATCCATGATAGCCAGGGATATTTTTGCGCCAACCCAAAAATTCAGGGTGGGTGATTTCAGTTATGTGAAAGACAGGGGCTATGCTTTTGAGAAAAAACTTTCTGATAATACCAACGGGGTGCTCAATAAGCAATTGAAAGACCTGGTTGCAGATGACAGGGAAGCAAGGGTTCCGCTCATCATATTCAATTCAGTGATAAAAAGCGATGGAAGAAAGATGATGATCGGTACACAGCCGCTGAGCTTCCTGATGAAACCGGCATTTCTTTCCGAAGACAATCATGCAAATCCCGATGCGGTTGATTTTGCAGCATTGTTCAGCAATAAGCAGCCGATGAACATGCGTATGCTTACGGCCCTGCGTATGAATGCCACATTTCCGTATGTGCTGCCCAATGTGTGGTTGCCCAGCAAACCGGTAATAGATGTGATGGATGCCGGGTTGCGGGATAATTACGGGCAGGAAACCACGCTACGTTTCATTGATGTGTTCAGCGACTGGATAAAAGCAAACACAAGCAAGGTTGTCATTTTGCAGTTACGCGACAGGCTGAATGATAACTGGCAGCAGCCGTACCTTACCAATTCTGTGGCCGATATGATCGTTACGCCCGCAACCATGCTTCAGCATAACTGGTTCAAATTGCAGGATTATTTTCAGACAGACCAGTTCAGTTACCTGCAGCAGCAACTGGACAGTAACATGGTAAGGGTCCCCATCATGTATAAGCCGGAAAAAGCGGATAAGGGAGCTGTTTTAAATTTTCACCTAACAGCCAGGGAGAAACGGGATGTGAAAGAATCCTTTAATGCAGCCATTAACCGGGATGCTGTCAGGTTGTTGAACAGCCTGCTCAACCGTTAAGGCTCTAATAGCCTGAACGCGTTTTCAATGATTTCTATGTTCAGCCGTGTAGCCGTTTTTGCCGGCTCTCCGTCAATATGCAACGGTGCTTGCGATGGGTTCGTTATTACCAGTTTCTTTGCCTGGAAATAGAGTATCCCTTTATTATCAGGGTTTTCTTCAGAAAGAATTTTCACTTCGCCAGCCCTTATCTGTTTTAATATCTTAAGGAGCAGGTTTAGTTTATTCATTTTGTTTACCACCACAATGTCAAGCAACCCGTCATTCAGGCTTGCTTTGGGTGCAATGGTGAAATTATTTCCAAACTGGTTGCTATTTGCAATGCTGATGAACAGGGCCTTTGTATTAATGATTGCATTACCGGCTTCTATACAGAACGGGTAAAACCTGGGTTTAAAAAAATTCCTGATGGTAAGCTTTACATAGGTAGCCAGGCCACGGGAAGGGTGTGTGGCAAATTGATGAGCAACCTGAGCATCAAATCCCAGCCCGCATAACATGCAACTGAATGAATTGTTAATTCTGAAAGCGTCAATATAGGAGGCTTTTCCTTTAAGAATCAAATCCAGCGCTTTGGAGGCATTTCGTGGTATGCCCGCCGCTAATGCAAGGCCGTTACCCGAACCCATCGGTATGATTCCTATATTAACATCTGTACCCAGTAAAGCCCCGGTAACCTGGTTTACCGAACCGTCGCCGCCGCAAATGATGATATCCGTTATGCCTTCTTTTGTTATTGAATCTTTCAGGTATGCATAATCGCCTTTTGCATTGGTATGTAAAACCCGGTATGGGATTCCATGGCTGGTTGTTTTTGTTTCTATCAGCCGCAATAACGCATCCTTGTTTTTTGTACCTGAAACCGGGTTAATGAAGTAAATGAAATGTCGGTTCATAAATATGCGCCATGTTTTAATATACCCCCGTTGTTATTTGTTCGGGGTATTCATCACCATCTTATCAATGCGCTTCCCCAGGTGAACCCGCTGCCGAATGCGGCCAGGCATATGAGGTCGCCTTCCCTGATCTTTCCTTTTTCCCAGGCTTCTGCCAGTGCGATGGGTATGGAGGCTGCAGTGGTATTACCGTATTTATCAATATTATTGAATACCTGCTCGTCTGTTAGTCCCAGTTTTTGCTGTACAAACTGTGCGATGCGCAGGTTGGCCTGGTGCGGTATCAGCAGGTGGATATCTTTGGGCGACAGGTTGTTTTTTTCAAGGGCCTCCATAGTAACTTCAGGAAACTTCACGATCGCTTTTTTAAAAACAGCAGGCCCGTCCATAAAAGGGAAATTCTGCGCCTTGTCTATCATTTCATGCGTCATGAACATTTTTCCGCGGTCGGCTGATCCAAAATCGGCTACCGGTTCTTTCACCCAATGGTTGGAATGGGTTCCCGGGTTGTACATGGCCAGTATTTCTGCACTGTCACCGTCGCTATGCAGGTGTGTGCTTAAGATGCCATGCCCTGGTTTTTCGGTGGGTTGCAGCACTACAGCACCTGCCCCGTCACCAAAGATCACTGAAACGTTTCTTCCCCGGGTGCTGAAATCAAGCCCGAAAGAATGTTTTTCGCTTCCCACCACCAGTATGTTCCTGTACATGCCGGTTTTGATGAACTGGTCTGCTACCGATAAGGCATACACGAAACCGCTGCACTGGTTCCTGATATCCAGCGCTCCCACTTCTTTCATCTTCATGGCCCGCTGCAGCAATACGCCGCAACCCGGAAAGTAATAATCGGGGCTCAGCGTGGCAAAGATGATAAAATCAATATCCTGTGCGGTGATGCCGGCCCTTTCAATAGCAATTTTTGCCGCTTCCACGCCCATGGTGGTGGTGGTTTCATTGGTTACATCGGCGTAGCGTCTTTCTCTGATGCCGGACCTTTCCTGGATCCATTCATCCGATGTATCCATATATTTCAACAGGTCGTTGTTGGTAACCACATGTTGGGGTACATAGAATCCTACGCCTGCAATGGTAGAGTTTGGCATTTCTGTTTTTATTTAGCAAGATGAATGGGCAAATTACATCTTTTGCGGGTAAGTGGAGGGAGGTTTTTAGTTTACCCTGACCATGTTCCAGAGGCAGAAATCATCGTCATAAACGGGTTTAACCCTGTTGCGGAAATGAATTTCAACGGCGGCACGCAGTTCCCTGTTTGACCGGATATATTTGGAAGTAAATTTTTCAGCCAGCGGGAGTAAGGATAGTTTATTGTTTTCGCAGATGGCCTGTGTGATATAAGTTTCATTCCCGGTTATGATGTTCAGGAATTTCCGGTCGGCCACCATGCTCATAAAAGCCGTGCACCGGATGGTATCGTTTTTCATGTTGATGTAAGGGCTAAGGAAGTTCAGGCTTCCGGTGAAAGCCAGGCTATATTCATTGTCATTGAGTTTGTCAATGATGAGTTTTACCGGTTGTTGATCGCCGTTATAGGTGGTTACCAGGGTAGCCCATTTGCCCACCAGTATTTCATCGGCGTACAAAGATGGTTCGGAATCGAGCTTGTACACGGAGCTGTACGGACAGCCATATAATGACAAAATGAAGGGTAACAGCAGCAAGCAGCTAAAGAAACGGTAGCAGGATGCCTTTATTGATAATGGCTTTCTCATTTTCGGTTGAGGTAATAGATTAATATAAAAATAGTGTTTTTTTCTGAAACGGAACAGGTTTACGGGCCTGGTGCATGAATCTTCCCAGTAACTTTTCAATTTCCCAGTTCAACACTCCCTGTTCCTTGTTCGATATTCAATATCTCTTCAGCCTCGGTTCGTGGCACACTAAACGAAATGATACTTGATTAGCAAAGCATTCGTGTGCCAAGAAAGCAGGCGTAATTGTAGATTTATCTGGAAACCCATTACTCCTTCCAAAATACCATATTAATACCTATGCAACGGATTGTTGTATTTGGTAGCTTCGCATATGAAAATTGTTGGTTTCGGCAATCTGCAAGACGGGTGATGGATTGGCGCAATAAAATGCAGAGATTGCGTAAATCTACAAGTTATGCCTCACCCTAAAAGACGAGAGTGCAAAAAACAAACAGACATACAAAACATAATTTATGACAGAAGAAAATAAAAACGAAGAAAAAATGAATGTCGGAGACAGTGAAAAAATCACTTACACGCAATTAGGATTTAGGTCCGCTCAAAAATCTCAATCAGCCCCAGACGCAATTGAAGGCTACCTGGAAATTGTTTATGACAAATTTTTGGAAGAACAGAAATTAGACGAACAAGGTTTGAAAGACCGTATCTCAAAGTTGAAAGCCGAAGTTCAGCAAGAAAAAGCAAGGAAGCAAGATGCTATTGCCGAAATTAATGCTAACAAACGAAATAAAGAAGATAAAGAAAAAGAAATTGAGGAGCTTGAACTTGAGAAAATTGACATTAGAAATGGTGAAGGTGAAACAGCTGACACAACACCTTTTATAATCGGTGCATTCATAACCCTTCTTTTAACTTTATACCTATTTGTGTTTTATTCTTCATCAGGATATTCAGCGTTTTATGGAATAAAACCAGGTAGCTTAGGGTTTATTAATCCAAATGTTTTTGCTGACGCAACAAATAAAGGTGGCGGTGTAATTGCACTTATAATTTTATTTCCTGTAATATTTTTAGGACTTGGTTTTTTAATACACGACTCTTTGGAAAAAAACAAAAAGTTAGTTGATGAAAATAAACCAAAACAATATGGTGTTATAATTACGCTCCTTCTGATTACACTAATTGCGGACGCATTCATCGGTTATAAAATTTCGGAAGGAGTTCATAATAATGAGTTTAACGCAGGAAGGACAGATGAACTTTGGAAATTCAATATGATTTTTTCTGACATTAACTTTTATCTTGTTTTAATACTTGGTTTTGTTGTTTATGTTATCTGGGGCTTCTTATTGAATTATGTTTTAAGTCATCCGTATTTAAAAACAGAAAGCGAAAAAATTAAATTGATGATTGAAAATATTAACAACAGAATAGGTGAAAAGAGAAAAGAACTATCAGATATAATTGCCAAAATTCACAAATTGGAGGGAGAATTAGTAACTATCGACAACAAAGTAGAAGAAAAGCAAAAAGACATTATAGGTTATGAAAATGGTGTAATACCAATTAACATAGCATCTCTTAAAGGTTCTATTGGAGAGTTTATGGGAGGTTGGCAAAACTACACTCATGGTAATTCCTCACATTCCAAAGCTACTAATTTGATTGAAAATTCAATAAAAAATCAAAATGTTTGGTTACAGAAAAAATTAGAAAGCTTAAAAACAGAGAATTAATTTATGGAACATCTACATCGAAAAAAGCATAAAAAGAAGGATAAAAAGCCGTTGTACATTCTTGTTGGAACTTTTATTTTTTTTGGAATATTTATTTACTTACTTACACGACCTTCATTACAAAGTAAAGCCATAGAACAAATACAGGTATGCAGTAATGTAAATGATGTGAAATCTCTCTATGAACGATATAAGTTTGACCTATTAGAAACAGACGAAAATGGAAGCAAAATCGTAGCATTAGAATTTCAAGATGCTGTCAGAGAAAAACTAAGTTCATTCAATCTGAATGATGAAGAGCTAAATAAATGTTTAGAATGGATACCGCCTTCTAAAACAAGCTTAAATGTAATAATTATACCAGACTTGTCAAGAAGAATTATTGACACGATAAACAACCCCAATCAAATTGATAATGACATTATCGTGTTAAACACAATATGGAATTCATTTGTGGAATACTCAAAACTCAAACAAGATACTAAAGACAAGCTTATGGTTGATGTTACTGATATAGACCAAGCTAAAGGTCAATTTAGTAATATTGCTAACAAGCTACAGTTCGACCTCTCAAGTCATAAGGGTAAAAGCAATCGTTTATACTTTACAGACGAAAAAAACCAACAATTTAAAAATACTGTGAATGAGTTATATAAGTCTGCAAAAGATAAACCTTTGGGTGCTGATTATATTTTTTATTTTAGAAGGTATCTTGTAAACCATTTAAAAAAGCCAACGCTTTATGATAATTACATCAACAAAGTAATAATCATTACAGACGGGTATTTAGAACTTGAAAAAAGACTAGACTATGGAGGTGGAAGTCGTTGGAATTATACCGAAATCAATTCACAACTATACAGTTCTGTTAACATTGGTAACATAAAAAATACCATAACAAGTCTATCATTAAATATCCCCAAACTTAATAACATTGATTTGAGGTATACAGATATATTGGTATGTGAGGTAAACGAAAGAAAAAATGGAAAAACCAAAGATTTTGAAATATTAAAAACTTATTGGGAAGATTGGTTTGAAAGAATGAATGCAAATCCAAGCAAAATAAAATTCATTCAAAGAGAACAAGCAAATGATATTACCAAAAAACGAATTGATGAGTTTTTCAAAAATTAGTACCGCATTTCTTTTACTATTGTTCTTGTTTTCTTGTGGAGAAGGCAACAAAAAAGAGAAAATTGAAAACATCTTACCATTGACTTTTGAAGGCAAAGTAACTGGTATCAAAGATGGTGACACTTACAAAGTTTTTTACAATGGTTCAGAACAAACTATTCGACTTGCTCATATTGATTGTCCAGAAAAAAAGCAACCTTTCGGGAGTAAGGCAAAGCAGTTTGCGTCTGACATTTGCTTTGGAAAATATGTTGTTGTGAAATCAGAAGGTAAAAAAGACCGTTATAATAGAATAATTGCAGAAATAATTTTACAAGATGATACAAATTTAAATAAAGAGTTAGTTAAGAACGGATTAGCTTGGCATTTTAAAAAGTATTCAGACAATCAAGAATATTCAGAACTCGAAATATCAGCAAGGGACAAAAAAATTGGAATATGGAGCGAACCAAAGCCGACAGCACCTTGGGACTGGAGAAAAAAATAGAAAAATGACACGACCAAACACGACAGAAAAAGAAGGGCGAAGGCATAACACGGGTTTTGCGTCAGGCGGGCTGACGTGCAAACTTGGAGCTTTGTGCTTCTATTCAAGTTCAGTGCTGGTTGACAGTTTTGTGCTCCGAAACCCGCCCGAACGCAAAGCCCGAAAACGTTAGCTGCAATGCGCATGTTCAATTGTCGGTTTTATTGCGACAATCCACTGCAGCTAACAACGATTGACGCAATAAAAAGCGATGCAATTGACTGCGTCAATCGCTGCATTGTACGTCACCCAAAACCGAAATATCATTCAACATGAGTAAATTGAAAATATTAACGTTACTGCCTCTTTTATTTGGATTTGTAGCCAACGGACAATTAAAAGAAACAATGAATTTACTTCCTGTTCCAAAAAATCTGGAACGACAAAGTGGTTTTTTTTCACTCAAATCAGATTTTACAGTTTCCATTCAGACAAAGGGACACGATACTTTATTGACAAAGGCTGTAAATCGTATGCATCAGACTTTGAGCAGAAGAACCGGACTATACTTTGCTCAACAACCAAAAGGTTTTAATGATAACAGTGGTGTTGCAGCATTGGTGATACGTACGAAAAAAATTGTCTTACCGGCAATTGGAACAGATGAATCATATACATTGAAAGTAACAGTCAGTCAAATCGTAATTGAAGCAGCAACTACTTCAGGGGCATTGCATGCACTTCAAACACTACTTCAACTTTGCACCAAAAATGGTAATCAGTTTCTGTTTCCAATATTGACCATAAGTGATGAACCTCGTTTTCAATGGCGTGGGCTTATGGTTGATGTATCAAGACACTTTATTCCAATTGATGTGTTAGAAAGAAATATAGACGCAATGGCCGCTGTAAAAATGAATGTATTACACCTTCATTTAACAGATGACCAAGGATTTAGGATTGAATCAAAAGTATATCCGCTTTTGCATGAAAAAGGTTCTAAAGGGGAATATTATACACAAAACCAAATAAGAGACTTGATTTCTTTTGCCCAAGAAAGGGGTATTGTGATAGTTCCTGAATTTGACTTGCCCGGACATTGCAAAAGTTGGTTAGCAGGATACCCAGAACTTGCCAGTGCACCTGGGCCGTACGAACCAGGACCGCCTGGAAATTTTAAGGACTTAAAAGGAATAGATAGGAATTCTGTGATTGATTTTGTGACAACGCAACCTTTCCCATCCATAGACCCAACTAAAGAAACCACTTATACTTTTCTTGATAGATTTTTTACAGAAATGGCTGCACTATTTTCTTCTCCCTATATTCATATTGGAGCAGATGAAAGCAATGGCGTGCTTTGGATGAAGAACCCTGATATTGTAGCATTTATGCAAAAGAACAAGATTGCTAATGTTCATGATTTGCAGGCTTATTTTATTAGTCGGGTTCATCAAATCATTAGTAAAAAAAATAAGCAAATGATTGGGTGGGATGAATTATTTTCAGAAGACATATCCAAAAATATATTGGTTCAGGTATGGCGAAATGTGGACAACATAAAAAAAGCAATTGATAAAGGTAATCAGGTTCTCGTTTCACGGGGATTTTATCTTGATATTTTTATGCCAGCATATATACATTATACTAATCCGTTACTTTCGGCAGATAGTTCTTATTCTACGAGCCATTTATTGAAAGGCGGTGAAGCTGCACAATGGACTGAACTTGCAGACAAAAGAAATATTGAAACCCGAATATGGCCAAGGTGTGCCGCTATTGCAGAAAGATTGTGGAGTCCTGCGTCCACTGCCAATGTTGATGACATGTATAGAAGGCTTTATATAATTAATCAGCAACTCGATGATTTGGGAGTTCAGCATATTGCAAATTATGATAGGGCATTAAGGCTTTATGCAAGTAGCGAAAACAATTTTACCTTAAAAACTTTAACTGATATACTAACGCCAGTAAAAGGCTATAAGAGGCTATATACAACAATGGTTACAATGCCATCACAAGTGTCACATCAGAACAGTCCTTTAAATGAAGTTGCCGACTTTGTATTTGTAGATTCAGAAGTAAAATGGAAATTCCGTGAAGCCGTTTACTCATATCTGAAAAATAAAGACAACGTTTCAGAAAAAATTATTAATAACTATTTAACGCTTTGGCAAATTAACGATAGTAATTTTCAGAATGTAGCCATCACTTCCAAACAGTTAGAACGAATAAAAGAACATTCAAAGAATTTATCTATTGTAGCCTCAATAGGTACAGCTGCATTAAGTAAGATTAAAGCTGGTGATGCACCATCAGACGAATGGATTAATAAATGCATGGAGCAATTATTAAATGCCAGTCAAGCCTATGGAGAAACTGAACTTGCTATTATTTCGGAAATTGAAGCATTGGTAAAACAAAAAATGATTCCTTTGCCAGTTAAATAATCTTCACTTTGAATTTGACCAATTTAAACACACAGCAATGGGCGAACGTACAACAAGGGGTTTGCTGCAATTTGGGCTTGACGTACTAAGCATCAACATTTGTGCTACTATTTAGCTTCAGTTCCAGCTGGACGTTATAAATTTGGCTTATGAATAAAACATCAGCAATATTACAATCATCAACTTCGGTTACGGGCAGACGGAATTCTATTTCCCAAAATGCAGCAAGCCCTGTTCGTTAGCTGCAAGCCTATCGACCTCCCAACAACACAGTGTAATAAAATTATGCTTTGACAGCTTAAAAATATAAAATGACCTTTTCAGAAAGTAAAAATATGCCGAGAATACTTATCTCACTAATTGCTACTCTTTCTTTGACCGCTTGTTCTAATCACTCACAAAGTGACAAAAACAAAACATTAGCAGGAATGTACAAATTATACTCAATCCAAAGCCAAGACTCAACAGGAGTTTGGAGAGAATCAGGTTATGGAAACGGAGGGGAGAGTTATATTATTTATGACGGCTTAGGACATATGGCAGTCCAAATAACACCTAAAGGATATAGCGACTTTAAATGGCTTAATGAAGAACAAGCATTAAATGAAAAAATGCTTAAAGCAAAAATAGACAGTATGTCTTTAACAGAACTTAAAGCTGCTGTGACAGAATTTTCTTCTAATTATGTTTATTTCGCAAATTATACACTTGATGACACTACCAATATTGTTACTCATAATCGTTTAATAAGTACTATTCCTGCAATTTGGGGTACAGAAGTTAAAAGGAAATTTTCCTTTAGCGGGGACACATTAATACTTATTAATCCTGTTGTCAATCGGAGGTTAAAGTGGCTGCGACAAAAATAAAAAGTTGCTTGACATAAGGCTATGCAGGTAACATGGTATTGCCGCTTGAACTCGTTTCAAATCAAGCAAAAACCATACACAATACCCCCCCTCACACAACCGCCTTATTCAACGTATTCCACAACAAATCTTTCAGTTGCGGGAGGTTTTGCCCGGTTATGGCAGAAAAGAAGATATGCGGTATTTTTTTAGGGAGTTCTTTCTCAATCGCTTTTTTAAGTTCATCATCCAGCATGTCGGATTTGCTGATGGCGATGACAAAATCTTTTTGCAGCATTTCGGGATTATACTGTTCAAGTTCCTTTCTCAGTATTTCGTATTCTGCTGCATGATCCCTGCTGTCGGCAGGAATTACAAAAAGCAGGATGGAGTTCCTTTCAATATGCCGTAAAAACCGGTGGCCGAGCCCTTTGCCTTCGGCTGCTCCTTCAATGATACCGGGAAGGTCTGCTACACAGAAACTTTTACCGTCGCGGTATTCAACCATACCCAGTTGTGGTACCAGCGTGGTAAAGGCATAATCGGCAATTTTTGGTTTTGCTGCGGTTATGCGTGACAGTAAGGTTGACTTCCCTGCATTGGGGAACCCAACCAGGCCCACATCGGCCAGCACTTTCAGTTCCAGCACTTTTATTCCCTCCGATCCCGGCTCCCCGGGTTGAGCGTATTCCGGCGCCTGGTTGGTGGCCGTTTTAAAGTTTGCATTGCCAAGCCCGCCGCGGCCGCCTTTTACAAGTATTACTTCCTGACCGTCTTCCAGGATTTCTGCTTCTGTTTCACCCGTTTCTTCGTCTTTGGCAATGGTGCCCAACGGAACTTCTATAATGATATCTTTTCCAAACCGGCCGGTACAGTTATTGCCGCTGCCGTTCTGTCCGTTTTCGGCCAGCACGTTTTTAAAATACCGTAAATGAAGCAGTGTCCATAACTGGGCATTCCCTTTCAGGATAATATGGGCGCCCCTGCCGCCATCTCCTCCATCGGGTCCTCCTTTGGCGGTTAACTTATTACGCATGAAGTGCCGGCTGCCGGCGCCGCCATGCCCGCTGCGGCAGAAAATCTTTATCTGGTCTACAAAATTTGACTTTTCCATTTACGGCAAAGGTCTGTAATTTTTAAGCAATAAAATTGAAATGAGTGAGTTCCAACGTGATAAAGGGGTTAATGTTTGT
>CALKVC010000183.1 GCA_937996595.1 uncultured Chitinophagaceae bacterium | reverse complement strand
CGCCCTGAGGCAATCAGGATATGTTTCCAGGCCGGTAAAAGATGAAATCAGGGAAAACCTGTTGAAGAAATTAAAGCTGAAAGAAAATCCATTCCCGGGAATACTTGGATATGAAGACACGGTGATCCCCGATACGGAAAGGGCATTGCTTAGCAGACATAACATCCTTTTCCTGGGTTTACGCGGACAGGCTAAAACACGCATGGCCAGGCAAATGACTTCTTTACTGGATGAATATATACCGGTGGTTGCCGGCAGTGAAATTAATGATGACCCGTTTAATCCCATCTCCAGGTATGCCATCGACCTCATTGCTGAAAAAGCTGATGAAACGCCGGTTGTATGGTTGCACCGCAGTAAAAGGTATGCAGAAAAACTGGCAACTCCTGATGTGAGTGTTGCAGACCTTATCGGTGATATTGACCCTATCAAAGCGGCTAACCTGAAACTGGATTTTGCAGATGAACGCGTGATGCATTACGGGATCATCCCCAGAAGCAACCGGTGCATATTCGTAATTAATGAACTGCCCGACCTGCAGGCAAGGATCCAGGTATCGCTGTTCAACATCCTGGAGGAAGGCGACCTCCAGATCCGGGGATTTAAATTACGTTTACCCCTTGACGTTATGTTCATATTCACCGCTAACCCCGAAGATTATACGAACCGGGGGAGTATTGTAACACCATTGAAAGACAGGATAGAAAGCCAGATCCTCACCCATTATCCCAAAACGCTGGAAACTTCCATGGCCATCACCGAACAGGAAGCCGCCATTATGGAAGCGCAGCATAAAACAGTAAAGATCAGCGACCTCATCAAACGGCTGATAGAGCAGGTTTCATTTGAAGCAAGGGAAAATGAACTGGTTGATAAAAAAAGCGGCGTAAGCGCCAGGCTTACCATAGCAGCTTTTGAAAATGCTGTGAGCGCTGCGGAAAGAAGGGCAATCATCAATAATGAAGAAACTACACAAGTATGGCTCAGCGATCTTACAGGGATTATACCTTCTATAACTGGTAAGATTGAACTGGTATATGAAGGTGAACAGGAAGGGCCTTACCAGGTGGCCTATAACTTACTGGAAAGAGCCATCAGAAGCCAGTTCGTGCAGTACTTTCCAAACCCTGAAACAGGGAAACGGAAGAAACAGAAAGACAGGGACACCGAAAATCCCTATAAAGCCATCACAGCCTGGTTTGATGCCGGAAACAACCTGAGCCTGCCACTGGAAATTACCGATGAAAAGAAGATACAGCAGCTATATGGGGTTAGCGGTTTGCACGCACTGGTGAAAAAACACTTTCATGCTGCCAATGAAAAAGAAAATGCGCTGCTGATGGAATTTGTTTTGCATGGGCTGGCTGCCTATTCGCTCATCAGCAAGAAAGTGCAGGATGGGAATGTTGCATTCAATGACCTGATGGGCAGTATGCTCAACTACGGAAACGAAAATTACGAGGCAGATGATTTCGATGAAGATGCATAACCTCAGCACCGGCAAAGCCGGTAAACTGCATCGCACTTAAAACCATTTCCTGTTTAATGACAATAGTCCCGGAAAAAAAAATAAACGTTATTCTTACAGGTGCTACCGGTATGGTTGGCGAAGGCGTATTGCATGAATGCCTGCAGCATGATGCCGTGGAAAAAATCCTTGTTCTTGGCCGCTCTTCATGCGGAGTAACCCACCCCAAATTAAAGGAGATCATATATCCCAATTTTTTCGACATCCAGCCGCTGGAACCTCAACTAACGGGATACGATGCTTGCTTTTTTTGCCTTGGCGTTTCATCAGTTGGTATGGATGAAGAGCTGTATTTTCAAAACACGTATATCTTAACCCTGCATTTTGCACAAACAGTTTGCAAACTGAACCCGGGCATGGTTTTCTGTTATGTGTCGGGTGCAGGTACCGACAGTTCGGAAAAAGGAAGGGTGATGTGGGCAAGAGTAAAAGGAAAAACCGAAAATGGACTCATGAAACTTCCTTTCAGGCAGGTATATAATTTCAGGCCGGCCATCATTATACCTGCCAAAGGCCTAAAAAACACATTATCATTTTATAAATGGTTTGGGTGGCTAATCCCGGTCATAAAACTGGTTAGGCCAAATAGCGTTTCCAGCTTACGTGCACTGGCGCTGGCAATGATAAAAGTATCGGCCGGGAGCTTATCTACAAAGGTTATTGAAGCTTCAGACATCAATGCGCTTGGGCGGTAAAACAAATAATACATTTTTCCTATAGGGTGTTTCTTGTATAATTTTAATTTTTGAAGAATCTGCCTTAACTTTGACGCCCAGTTATGTTGAAGGCAATAACTATAAGCATTCTCCTGATTGCGTTTACATCCCAAACGTTTTACAAGGCATTTATTGTATTTGATTATGTGGCAAATACCAGGGCATATGCCAGGTTTTGCGAAAATAAGAACCGCCCTAAACTTCATTGTAACGGCAAATGCCAGATGATGAAGAAAATCAGGGAGGAAGAAAAAAAAGACGCTCAAAATGCTGAAAGGAAATCTGAAAATAAAAACGAAAACATACTCCAACTGAAGAGTTTCCATGCTTTTTTCCAATTCATATATTCAGATGACTGTAAATTGGATTATCCTGAATACATTTCCGGCAATATTATAAAAATGCCCCGGTCATATTTTCATCCCCCTTCCTGCAGTTAATAACTTAAACAACTACTTATTCGAACATTCCTGTATCACCTGTTGTACATGATGCCAGGAATTTGTATAACTGTATGCTCATCAGGCACCAACAGTACGCCCGGTCGTTTAACCTGAACCGTGCCTGAATGGAACTTATTAACTTTTTAAAAATAACTAATCAAATGAAACGAATCTTCTTAATATTTTCAGTATCTGCCTTATTATTTTCTTCATGTAAAAAAGATGACCCAGCCAAAGAATATGATCCCAATGTTATGGCGGAATTATCAGTGGAATTCGACAATATCGCCGGTTCTTCAGACCTTCAATTAAATACCGGAAATTACAGCAACTCTTTTGGCCAGCAGTTTAAAGTAACAAAACTTAAATATTATGTCAGCAATTTCAAACTCACCAATGTTGATGGCAGCGTGTATACCGTACCGCAAAAAGACTGTTATTTTCTGATTGATGAAAGTGATGCCGCTTCTCATGCACCGGTATTGAATATCCCGGAAGGCGAGTACAAATCGATTAGCTTTACCCTAGGTGTTGACAGCCTCAGGAATACCATGGATGTTAGCCAGCGTACCGGTTCATTGGATGTAAGCGGTGTTGCCGCAGACATGTACTGGAGCTGGAACAGCGGATACATTTTCTTTAAAATGGATGGCACATCTCCTGCCATCACAGGTATGGGTGGCGTATTCCAATACCATGTAGGCGGTTTTGGCGGATACAGCACCCCTACGGTAAATAATCTGAAGACGATAACGCTTGACCTCACATCCAGGGGCACCCCTAAAGTGAAAAGCAGCAAAGAAACCAACCTGCACCTGATGGTTGATATTTTGAAAGTGGTAAACGGTACAACCAATATGGATTTTTCAACAACACCGATGGTTCATTCACCAACAGCCGGTGTACCTATTGGCAATAATTATACTACCATGATCAGCCATGACCATACTGAAAACTAACAGCCATGAACAGGAAATACTGGATTTTCATTTTTTTCTTTCTCACAGGTATCATTGCCTGTGAGAAAGATTTTGTTGACGGTTTTATTGGATTCAGCAAGCCGGCAAATTTCCCGGAACCTGTATACCGGTTAACCGACAACGAGATTACAAAAGAAAGGTTTGAACTAGGCCGTAATCTTTTTTATGAAACTTTATTATCAGCAGATAACAGCATAAGTTGCGGTAGCTGTCATATACAAACGGCAGCTTTTACGCATCATGGACATACGGTAAGCCATGGCATTTTCGACCGGCTGGGTACCAGGAATTCGCCACCAATCATGAACCTTGCCTGGAATACCAGTTTTATGTGGGATGGTGGCATTGTTGACCTGGACCTCCAGGCAGTTGCGCCAATTACCAATCACCTTGAAATGGATGAAACCATGCCCAATGTGCTGGATAAATTACGTAACTCGGGAAAATACCCGCAATTATTCCGGCAGGCATATGGCAGCGATGAAATTACAACAACAAGATTCTTAAAGGCCCTATCCCAATTTATGGTAATGTGTGTTAGCAGTAACAGCAAATATGACAGTGTTATGAGGAATGAAGGCAATGTTACCTTTACTGCTGATGAAGCGGAAGGACGATTGATTGTAAAACAGAAATGCGGGAACTGCCATCCGGAGCCCCTGTTTACCGATAATAGTTTCAGGAATAATGGCCTGAGTATTAGTTCGGTCAATGATGAAGGGCGTTTTAAGGTTACACAGATTAATACTGACAGGTATACATTCAAAGTACCAAGCTTGCGCAATATGGCTTATACGGCTCCCTTTATGCACGACGGCAGGCTGCTTACGCTTGATGCGGTTCTTGATCACTACCAATCACAGGTTCAACAAACTGAAAACCTCGATCCCCTTTTATTACAAAACAGCAGCCCCGGCATTTCATTAAGCCCTTCAGAAAGGGTTAAAATAATTGCATTTCTACATACCCTGAATGACAGGTCATTCTTATTTGATAAACGCTTTTCGCAACCATAAAACTACTACAATGAATAAAACATCATTTTACATCTTCAGTACTGTAATAGCAGGCCTGATTTCATGTAATCATGCAAATGAGCAGAAATTGAATGCTGAGCCGCCGGCTGTAAAAGCAGATACTTCTATGGAACTAAAACCTGCAAACAGGTACGAATCTGTCATATTCGCATCAAAAAGGGATACTATTTGCGGTATGCCATTAACAGCGGGCGTTGAAGACACCCTGCATGTTGACGGAAAAGTATATGGTTTCTGCGCAACTGAATGCAAAGAAGAGTTTGTCAAACAGCTTACAGCTAAAAAATCAAAATGACAAAATACATACTCGGTTTAATCATGGCATTCACAACACCGGTTTTATCATCGGCTTGTGATATATGCGGCTGCGGAGCGGGGAATAACTATATAGGCATCCTGCCCGAATTCCGGAAACAGGTTTTTGGCATTAGGTACAGGTACAATACGCTACAATCTCATGTAGGCATTAACGGTAGTACTACTTACCTTACAACAAGGGAAAATTATCATTCCATAGAAGCATGGGGCGGCTGGAATATCAGGAAAAATATTCGCCTAATGATTTCTGTTCCGTATAATGTAAATGAGCGTATTAACCAGGGTATTACTAAATCAAAAAGCGGTTTGGGGGACATAAGCCTTTGGGGGTATTACCAGCTCCTGAATAAAAGAAAAACTGTATTTAAGAAAAAGCTGCTTGTTCAAACACTATGGATGGGAGCAGGCCTGAAATTGCCTTCGGGCAAATACAATGTATCCGATAAAACTAACGGATCAGATAATGTTAACCTTTTTCAGCTGGGCACCGGGAGCATAGACTTCAACACAGGATTGATGTATGACATCAGGTTGCAGGATTTGGGAATGAATGTAACGGCCAACTATAAGATAAATACAAATAACAAATACGATTACAGGTATGGAAATAAAGTTAATCTGAATGCACAGTTATATTATAAAATAAACATCAAAAATAAGGTCACGGTTGCGCCAAATGCAGGTTTACAATATGAATACTCAAAGCTTGATTCAGATAAAGGGCTTTCTGTTTCAGTATCAGGCGGAGAATTATTTTCAGGTATAGCCGGTATGGAAATTACATTTAAAAAGCTGGCGGTTGGATTTAACTATCAAACGCAATTGAATCAACAGCTCGCCTTGGGTATAGTTAAAGCCGGGAACCGGTTAATGGTTCATTGTGCAATTACCTTATAATATTCCAACACAACGAACCGCCTGTAAGCCTTAACCTTTGCAGATAATACTATATTTGGTTAAAAAGCTGAATACCCTCTAACTGCAATAATATTATGTCTTTATATGAAAAAACATATTTCACTAATACTTACCCTATCAATTATCGCTATTTCTTTTTGCAAAGCACAGGAAAACAAATCAAATAATGATTCTTTATTCCAAACAATTCACAAGCTCGACAGCTTATTGTTTGATGCCTATAATAATTGCAACATGGATATTTATGCCTCCTTTTTTTCTGAAGACCTGGAATTTTACCATGATAAAGGCGGGCTTTCCACTTCCAAACAATTGATGGTTGAAGCCGTTAAAATGAATATTTGCGGAAAAGTGAACCGAATAATTGTTCCCGGTAGTATGGAAGTAAGCGCCATACCCGGTTTTGGCGCCATTGAAACGGGGAAGCACCGGTTTCATAACCTGGCAGAAAACTCAGTTTCTCAACCTGGAAATTTTGTAATCGCCTGGAAATACGAAAACAGCCAATGGAAAATAACAAGGGTCATCAGCCTCCATTAATACAACTACACACTAAAATATTAGCCGTTTTCATATAATTTAGTTCTATAAACTAAATTAATCATCAACCTGTTGCATACCTGACGCTGAATTATTTAATGAAATGTTTTGCCTAATTACTAATACCTATGGCATTTTTTTGCGTTCTTTTGCATAAAATTTAAGGCAGGGAATGTCAACTTTGTATGATAAGCCTGCTTCAAAGCGCTATGAAATTATTTCTACTTACCATCTTAATCCTTTGCTGCACAGGTAGCCTGGCTCAAACTTTTACGGGAACCGGAGGCTCTATCCCCGGAACCAGTACCACTCAAACATGCTTCAGCACAGCTGTTACCGGAGTTGGTGTCATAAACAGCAGCTACGGACTGGCACAGGTCTGTATTAATATCAATCATCCTTATGATGAAGAATTAGAGATATTATTATCAGCTCCCGATGGAACAACTGTTCCCTTATCAATTCAAAATGGCATTGATGGAGATAATTATACATCAACCTGTTTTTCTGCCAACGCCACATTACCAATCAAATTCGGCACCGCCCCTTTCACCGGAAGTTTTTTACCTGAAGGGCATTTAGGTGCTGTAAATAATGGTCAAAATGCCAACGGAACATGGAAACTTTGCATCCAGGACAGGAGAACCGTGGCCAATGCAGGTAACCTGGTAAACTGGAGTCTCACGTTCAGCAACTCACCCGCGCCACAACCGCCTGCCCTTCCCGCTTGCGCACAAACATTACCAACAAATTCCTCCTGTGCTTCTGCTGCACCCGTCTGCGATTTTAACGGGCTTTGCGGAACTACTTCCGGAAGTACCGTGCAGGATTGGCCGGGATCCGGTTTGGATGCCTGTTTTGGCTTGCAGAATAATTCATTTATCAAATTTGTTGCTGCAGCCCCAACAGCCTCCTTCTCTGTTTGGGTGCCAACAAATACCAGCAGCAGTTTTGAAAGCGGCGGCATACAAATGATCTTTTTCAGTGGCACCTGCGGCAGCGGAGCGGTTACCAGTTATGGTTGTTATCCCCATATATTTCCATACAGTGCCGGGGGAATACCGCTGATCACCGTGGTTTCTGCATCAGGCCTTACTACAGGCAACACTTATTACCTCATGATAGATGGCTTTAATAATGATAACTGCACGTTTACCATTGCTGCAAATACCGGTGTAAATATCCTGGATATAACACCGGCAAACCCTGTAATCTGTAGCGGGAACAGTGTAAGCCTTACTGCATCGGGCGGAAACGGCATATTCACCTGGAGCCCTCCAACAGGTTTAAATACAACCAGCGGCACTACGGTTATTGCTTCTCCTGCCCTTACTACCACGTATACGGCTACCAGTACCCTGGGTGGTTTCTGCCCTATATCGAAAGATATAATTGTAACCGTTAACCAGCCACCGGCAGCACCAACAGCCAGTGTTACTGCACAACCCACCTGTTCGGTACAAACTGGCACTATTTCAATTACAGCGCCTTTGGGTGCAAATCTTCAATATTCAATAAACGGTACAGCATTCCAGTCAGGTACCTTATTTGCAGCACTGGCTCCGGGCAATTACCCTGTTTCGGTAAAGGACATTTCCACCGGCTGTATTTCAGCAATAACAAACCTGACCGTAAACGCTGCCCCTGTTCCTGCGCCTCCTGCCACAGCAAGTGTAACGGTACAGCCTACCTGCACAATAACAACCGGAACCATAAGCATAACAGCACCCATTGGTGCCAATTATGAATACAGCATCAATGGAACCACTTACCAGGCCGGCACCCTGTTTACAGGCATCACACCGGGAACTTATGATGTTACGGTAAGGAATATTTCATCCGGCTGTGTATCAACTGCCATCCAGGTAACAGTAAACAACATACCGGCACCTCCCGCAACAGCCACTGCAAGTGTAACGGCACAGCCTACATGCATAACAGTAACCGGCACTATCACTATCACATCGCCAACGGGCACAGGGCTTGAATACAGCATCAACGGAACAAATTACCAGCCTGGCACTGTTTTTACAGGCCTTACGCCGGGTAATTACAATGTAACGGTCAAGGAAATTTCAACCGGTTGCATTTCCGCTGCTTTATTGCTCACCGTAAACAATATTCCCGCCCCCCCGGCTGCCCCAACGGCCAGTGTAACGGTACAGCCTACATGCAGTACACCAACAGGAACCATCAGCATCTCAGCCCCAACAGGCGCCGGGTTTCAATACAATATAGACGGTTCTGCATACCAGGCGTCAGCAACGATTGCCGGGGTGTCACCGGGCAATCACAGCTTAACCGTGATTAATACTTCCACAGGATGTGTTTCTGCAGCAACACAGATAACGGTTAACAATATCCCTTTGCCGCCTGCTGCACCTGTTGCGGGTGTAACCATACAGCCTACCTGCAATACCCCAACCGCCACTGTTGTAATTACGGCCCCCATAGGCGCCTCCCTTGTTTACAGCATCAACGGAACGACTTACCAAAGCGGAACAACTTTCACCGGGATTGCTCCAGGCTCATATAATATCACCGCCCAAAACAGCGTTACGGGTTGTATTTCGGGTGCAACACCGGTAAGCGTAAACAACCTGCCTGCTCCGCCCGCAGCACCGGCCGCCAGTGTTACCGTGCAACCTACCTGCATACTCAATACCGGTACCATTGTTATTACAGGCCCATCCGGTGCATCGCTGGAATATAGCATCAACGGTACCGCTTACCAGCCAGGCGCAACTTTCACTTCCGTTAATTCCGGAAATTACAATATAACGGTAAAGGATATACTAACAGGTTGTGTGTCAGCCGCCACCACGGTTACGGTAAACCCTGTCCCGCTGCTCACAAATACCCCAACTGCAACAACTTCCGGCCCTGGATGTACGGGAAACACAGCTTCAATAAACATTACATCACCTGCCGGTGCAGCTTACCTGTTTTCCATTGACGGAACAAACTACCAGGCTTCCAACATTTTCACAGGCCTTAGTATCACTACGGCTACAACATTCCCCGTTACTGCAAAAAACATCAGTACAGGATGCATTACACCGGTATTGCAGGTGCCATTTACCACTAACCCCGGCATAGCTGATATGCCGGTTGTACAGGCCATTCAACCTTCATGTTCCGCTCCAGATGCCATGGCTACCGTAATATCTCCCACCGGAAGTAATGTAGAGTACAGCCTTAATGCAGGGGCATATCAATCATCCCCGGTTTTTACGGGGCTTACAGCAGGCAATTACCAGGTAGTGGCCAGGTTTAAGGATTTCGACTGCCCGTCTCAGCCGGCAAGTTTCAACATAGCGAAGCTTGACCAGGCTACATGCGATGAAAATATATATTTCCCATCTGCCTTTACCCCTAACGGTGATGGCACAAATGACCTGTTTGGTGCATTGGGCAACCTGGATATCATCACCACTTATGAATTAAAAATTTACAACCGGTATGGTGAAGTTGTATTCCAGGCAACCAACCCATACCAAAAATGGGACGGTACATACAAAGGTAAAAAAGCAGGCAATCATGTATTTGCCTGGCACGCAAGCTATACTACAGTCCGGGGAATTAGTGATTTCCAAAAAGGAACAGTGATCATTGCCAGGTAAACCTGTTAAAACCTACACAATCCGGTTTCTGCAATCGCCATGAAAAAAGGATTCCGTAATAATCTCGGAATCCTTTTGAAAATTATACAGTTAATTGCCACTTATCTAAAATGGGCGGGCATAGAACAGGAATAATGCCTGGTTATTATCTACAATTGATATATCTGAAGCATCAGTTGCCCCGTCGCCATTAACATCGGTACTGTTGTAACCAAACAGGAATATGCTGTTATCATTATCTATATCAGCCATATCTGAAGCATCTACTGCACCATCCTGGTTAACATCACCGCCGTATAAGGCAAACAGCCCTCCTCCCACTGCTGCCATCGGCGGATTGATTCCGTCGTCATAAGCTTTGGAAAGGCTGTTGCTGAAATCATATGGAGCATTAGATGGTATAGGCAATGATACCGGTAACTTACTCCATGTTTCCATATGGTTGCGGTGCTTTACTGAAATATACCAGGAATGGCCGCTCACGCCGGCAGGGAAATTCATGGAAGCTGTACCATCTGTATGTAAAACAGCTTTCACACTGTAATCGGGGTTTGGATATTGATTTATGTTTGTGTGTGCCGGGTCTGTCAGGTTCACATGTATCGTATCACAGGCAGTTGGGTCTGCACTTAACCCCAGGTTATGCAGGTTGGGCACCATCACACCCGGATTCAGCGGGTCAATAAACCCTTCAAGCAACGTAATAACATCTACCGGAATGAGGATCTCATTGCAGGTGCTTACACTGAAGCAAACCATGCACATGTCACAAACCTGCCCGTTTACCACCAGGTAGTACCTTACACAATAAATTCCTGATTGGGTAAAGGTATATGTAAGCGGATTACCCATACTTGTATTCGGATTAATTGCCAGCGGGAAAGGATTGCCAACTTTCAAAATTACAGCACTGTCTCTCACATCGCAGGTAGCAGGGTAAGGATTGGTGAAATTATAATAGAAACTATAACTGGTGTTACACATGAACGGAGCAGCCAGGCTGGTATTACATTCTATAGGTGGCGGTACCCTGATATCACCGGGTTGCAGGTGAGCAGTTATGATAGGGCTTCCAGTAAAGTGGAATTCAGGATTACAGGTACAGGGGGTTTCACATATCACATTGAAGCAAATGGTACAGCTGTCGCATACAATCCCGTTTACCATTAGCTTAAACTTAACACAATAGATGCCTCCACTGGTGAATACATAATTCAACGGACTGGCCTGGCTTACATTATTCTGCGTGTAAATAATATTTGTACCTGAAAGCACTTCACCAACAACCATGGTTTCGCAACTTCCAGCAGGCCATGGACTGGTGAAATTATAATAGAACCCATAACTAACGTTACAAGCTAATGGCGCAGCCAGGCTCGTATTACAATTAACCGGGGGCGGCGGAAAATCAATGATCGCATGAGGGTAATTGGTTATAATCACCGGGTTGCCCGTAAAATGGTATTCCGGGTTACACTCACACGGGAGATTGCAGTTAACTGTAAAACAGAAGGTACATACATCACAGGTAACCCCGTTTACCACCAGCCTGAATCTAACACAATACGTTCCGGCACCCGTAAATACGTAATTCATCGGGTTGGCGAGGGAAACATTATTCTGTGTATAGATAACGGTTGCGCCTGACAGCACTTCACCTACAACCATCGCCTGGCATTCCCCATTCGGCCATGGATTCTGGTAAGGTATATAGAAACTATAAGTAGTATTACATGCTAAAGGTGCCGCCATGCTGGTATTGCAATAGATTGGCTGGAAGAAATCGATAATCACCGGGTTACCGGTAAACTGGAAATTCTGGTTGCAGGTACACGGGCTTTCGCAAATGACTGTAAAACAGATGGTGCAACTGTCACATACTATCCCGTTTACCATCAATTTGAACTTTACACAATATATGCCTCCATTGGTGAACACATAATTCAACGGGTTGGCCTGGCTCACGTTATTCTGCGTAAAGATAACGGTGGCGCCTGATAGCACTTCAGCAACCACCATCGGCTGGCAATTACCATTGGGCCACGGGTTGGTGAAGTTATAATAGAAGCCATAGTTAACATTACAGTATAATGGCATTTCCATGCTGGTATTGCAGTTTACCGGTGGCGGCGGGAAATCAATGATCGCATTCGGATAGTTGGTTATGATCACCGGGTTGCCGGTAAAATGGAAGTCGGGGTTACAGGTACAGGGCAGGTCGCAGGTAACATAAACACAGATGGTACAAACATCACAAACAACCCCGTTAACCACCAGTTTAAACCTTACGCAATAGATGCCGCTACCCGGAAATACGTAATTCAACGGGTTGGCCTGCGATACATTATTCTGTGTGTATATAACGGTAGCGCCTGATAGCACTTCGCCAATCACCATGGTTTGGCAATTTCCTGCCGGCCAGGGTTGCTGGTAATTGATGTAGAAACTGTAACTGGTATTGCAGGTTAGCGGTTGGGCAAGGCTGGTATTACATTCTGATGAAGGAATATTAACGGTGCCACCCAGGAGGTTCGCATTGATCACCGGGTTGCCGGTAAATTTAAAATCTGGGTTACAGCCGCAAGGAATATTGCAGACCACCGTAAAGCAAATGGTGCAACTGTCGCACACTTTAGTACCAACCATCAGTTTAAATTTCACACAATAAGTACCGGCAGCGGGGAACACATAATTGATCGGGTTGGCCTGGGAGACATTGTTTTGCGTAAAGAGTATATTTCCAAGGTTATCAAGCACTTCACCAACAACCATGGTTGGGCAATTCCCGCTTGGCCAGGGATGCTGGTAATTGATATAGAACTTGTAATTAGCCTGGCAGAACAGGTTGTTCGGATATGTAGTTCCGCAACTCATTGTAACGGTGGTTCCTCCGCTAACGAAACCGTCATCAATAAGGGGAAGTACGATTGTTGGAAGGCCGGTGAAATGGAATGCGGTATCACAATCGCATGGCGGTTCCGGCAACGGGCAGTTATAGAAAACATTCGTGATACAACTGTCGCATACAGCGCCATCGCACCAACCAAACAGTTTTAAAGTGAAGTTGCCGCTAGTGCCCGGTATAGGCGTATATGTCCAGGGGAATGATGTGATTGTCTGTATCACATTCCCCAGGTTATCTACCACCTCTCCAGTTACGGTACCGCCGCAACCGGAAGGAGAACAGTTAAACGCTGCGTTTACCATCAAGGTATTGCATCCGATAACGATTTCCTGGTTTGGCAAACAGGTGAGGTTCTGATAGGTTGCGCCGCTGTCTACACTGAACTGTTTGTATGCCCAGTTGCTGCTGTCGCAATTGCAGCAATTTTTCACAAACACGTCGAAAATACCGCTGCTGTCTTCACAACCGTTCGGGAAACTAACGGTGGTCCATAGGTGATGTAATCCCAGGCTCAGGAAATTGCCCGGGATGGTTATAGCGCCGTTACCCGAATATATAAGGGTGCCGGCCGGCTTGATACCGTCGAACCACTGCACAAAATAATTGCTTAGGTTAGGCAACTGTGCCAGCGGTATGGTAATGCTCTCTTCCACACAGATGGTATCACATCCGATCGGGAATAACTGGAGGCTCGGCGCTTCATTGATGCTGATGAAATTGCTGATGGCGTAGCAGCCTGTCCTGAGGTTTGTGGCTGTTGCATAATACGTACCTGCTATGGTGGTACTTATTGAAGTGCCGGCGGCACCGGTATTCCAGGTATAGCTGTTATTTATATTTGGAGTAACTACTGATATCGTATTGATTGAATTGGCACATAAAGATCCTGCTGCACTGATGGCCACATTCGGGTTTTTGTAAGTAAAAATACAGAGGCTGTCATAGGCTATACAACCGTTTGCATCTACAACCTGCAGGTACACTACAAAATTGGCATTGTTAACCAGTGTACCGGTTGCCGTTGTAAAGTTTGATGTTGAACCGTTTGGTGAAAAACTGATACCGCCGATACTGGCGCTCCAGTTATAGGTATAACCGGCATAACTGGTTGCTATTAAATTGAAGCTCCAGGGATTTGAGGCCGGGTCGAAACATACGGTTGAACCGGTTTCGATATTGGCAATAGGATCGGGATATAATTTTACAACAGCCGTATCAGAAAGCATGCTGCAATTACAACCTGGCGTTGATCCAGAAACAAAAACACTGTATAAACCAAAATCGGTTGCATTATAAGTTGCACTGTTTGCACCCGGGATATTAGTACCATCCTTTATCCATTGGTAATTATAGCTGCTGCACATGGTATTGCCATTCGGGTTAATACTGGCAGATAATGTAACTGACCCGCCCCTGCAAATACTCGACGGGTTGGGTACAACCGTTACAATCGGTTTTGGATGAACCGTAACGGTTTTTGTGGATGTAGCCACGCAGCCATCCGGCGTTGTAACGGTTAAGGTAGCCGTAAAGTTAATGGGTGCATTTGTGTTATTGGTATACTGGTGTTGCGGTGTACCGGCTGGTGAAAGATATGAATAAGACCCGTCGCCAAACTGCCAGTAATAGCTGGCATAACCGGGTGCAGTATTAAAATAGGTGATATCCTTACTGCAGGTTGGATTTGGATTAACGGTAAATATCGCATTAGGAATTGCCACGTTTACAACTTTTGAGATAGTAGACGTGCAGGTTCCTTTGGTAACAGAAAGGGTTATCAGGAAAGCGCCGCTGCTGGTTGGCGTAACACTCTCACTGGTAGTATTGCCCAGGATTCCGGTATAGGTTCCACCGCTGATTGTCCATGTATACGTTGCACCGGTAGCATTTGGATAATAACTGGAAGCATCGTTCATGGTTAATATACCTGTATTGCAATCATAACTGGCATTGAAATCTGCAACAACCGGAACATCTACAGTTGAGCAACGGCTAATACAGCAAGTATCATTTGTACCGGATCCGGCATTAAATACAAGTGTTTTTGTTGAAATACAAGCTGTGTACTGGCCCGCTGCCGGATATTGGTGAACGGCATTCAATGTTGGAAGAAGTTCTGAAGTTCCGTCACCATAACAATAGTATATGGGAAAGCCCCCGGTTGGAGAACCCGTGCCTGTATAGAACCCGGTAAATGTGGTTGGGCTGCAACCTGTATAACTATAGTCAATTCCGAATGTGATGCTGCTGCAATTTGTTGTTGTGCAACAGAAATAAATATCATCCGGTATACATATCACATTGGACGTTACATTGCAGCCATTGGGGCAGGTAGCAACGGATTTATAACAACCCAGTTGGGTTGCATTGTAATTGGCGCTGTTTGCACCGGGAATAGCCGTATAACTTGTTCCGCCAACAGGTTTGAAATACCATTGTATGGTTGCAGTACAAGGAATGGTAAGTTCTTTTTGCGACAACGGTATGCTGAAACTGCTCAGGTTACAATTGGTAACCATACATGGCGGGGAAATGGCATAGCGGTAATCGTCCGGGTAAACAGTAAATGATTTTGTAACCGGGCAACCGCCTCCTGCAGGCGTTACCGTTACTGAATAAACGCCCGCTGCTAAAGCATTAATTGACTGCGTGGTTGCACCGCCGGGGCTCCACAGGTATGTTTGCCCGGCCGGGCTTGCAGTTAGCGTATAACCCAAACCGTTACTTAAACAGTTTCCCGACTGGGCGATACTAACCGCAAAAGGAAGGGTTACTGTTATGTTTGCTGATGCGGTACCTCCGCAATGGCTCACACTCAACACGCCTGTATTAGTGCCGTTCCCATGCCATAATACCGTAATATTGGGCGTTCCCTGCCCCGACTGGATCGTTCCCAGGTTGGGGTTTGTAATATTCCAGGTATATATCACACCGGGTATTGGGCCAGAGACCGCATAATTAACAATTTCGTCTATGCAGACGGTTGTTTTGGGTGATGAAATTACCGGCGGCGGCGGATTAGTAACGGTTGCGCTTACACTGGATTGTGAACAGGTATATAAACACTGCTGTGTTGCCGTAACCGTATAAGGTCCTGTTCCGGTAAACGTTAACGTAATCGTATCCTGTATGGGCCCAGTATTGCTTAATACGGTTGTGCCTCCGGGATAAGTCCAGGTTACCGGCATCGTACTAACGGTACTGGATACCCAAAATTTAACGACGGTTCCGGGGCAGGCAACATTGGCGCTTTGCGATATGGTAAGTACCGGCAATGGCGCCACTTCAATGATAGCCTGTTGCGGGCTGTTACAGAATGCAGTACCCACCTGTGTGGCTGTTACCGTGAATGTGCCTGTCTGGGTGGCCGTCCAGGTATTTACAATGGCCGGTCCTGTTGCATTCAATGCAGGAGACGTATTGATATTCCAGTTAAAAGTTCCTGCCGGAAAGGTTGTGAACACAGAATTACAGCCTTCGCAACTAGTTGAAGGGCCAACAATGCTGAAAGCGGGGCGAACATTGATCGTTTTTGTAGATGAGCCCTGGCAATTCCTTAAACTGTCAATATAATTACATGTGATGGTATAAGTTCCTGCAGTAGTAAAGCTTAACCCAAATGATGGGGTATTAATATTGGTTCCATTGAAAATGGTTACTCCTGCCGATGGTGTTACACTCCATACATAAAAAACGCCGGGAAGTGCAGGCAATGTATAGGTGGATGCTGCATTCTCGCAAACGATATTGTTTCCCTGTATGGGCATGCCGTTATACAGGATTTTTTCAACCAGGCTGGCCGTATTTCCGCAGGATCCTGCACAGGCAGCAGGAATCGTTAGGGTAACAGTAGGATTAATGACAGAAGGATTTAACAGGTTCCATACTACTTTAATACAGCTACCTGTACCTATTACCGTTCCGCCAATAGCTGCCCAGGTATAGGATGAACAACCTGTTATGGAAGAACAATAGGTAACCGTATCTCCTGCACAAAGCATCTTACGGCAGTCAGGTGTTAAAATTTGAAGGCCTGTACTGTTATCTACTGTTATGGTATCATAATAAGTATTTGAACAGCCGCAATTATCCGTTCCTTTTGCATTGCTCACTGTTAATGATACTATATAGGTTCCTGTACTGCTGTAAGCATGTGACACATTCATACCGCCGTTTTGGGTATTACCATCACCAAAATCCCAGTACCAGTTGGTATATACCCCCAAAGATGTATTTGTAAAAATGATGGGCTGGTTGAGACAAACAGTATCACCGGTATTTTTTGAAAACTGGGCCTTTGGCGATTTGGTTAAACAGAAACTCTGTGTAAGTACTTTAAAGCAACTGCTGTCGCTGTTAAAGATGGTAACGGTTACAGAGCCCAGGGTTCCGTTGCCCCAGGTAACGTCAATGTATGACAGCGATGTAGAAAGTGTTGTGAGCACAGGGCCGTTAATGGTTCCGCCGCTAACATTCCAAACGTATGTGAACCCCGGGCTTATCCCAGGCACTACCTGTATCTTGTTTGTACTATACTGGCACATGGTAGCCACGGAACCGGGTTGCCCGGCAGTGCCGCTTTTACAATCAGGTGTTTCACAATTAAACCTGGGGAAGTTTAATTCAAACTCGGGGCAACAAGTTTGTGCCTGTACAAAAACAACGTTAAAAAAGGAAATGAAAAATAATAAGATACCGCGGGTTAAAAAAGGCTTACTCATAAACATGATATGTTTAATCTGATGACTAAATGAAATACCGTAATATGAGGCAAGCGACTAGGCTAATATATCATTATTATTTGAAATACATTATATTATTTTTAACATTTTCTTAATCATTTGTTAACAGCCGCCTTTTTTCACACTGGCATCAGTGTTAGATAAAGCGAAAAATAAATGGTATTTAACCGAAATTCCCCTACTGCGATATGATATTCCCGGGTACCCTGAACTTTTTTCCTTCCTTTACCGTAAGCCTTGTTCCCGATGGCATTGTCTGCGTAACATTCAGCACACACTCACCACCGGCCTGGGGATCAATAATGATTTCAGAACATGCCGGTGCGGTTGATGGCGGAACAAGGTTATGTAACCAGTTTGCCGGGTTATCCCAGTTTCCCGTACCAGTAAATGTGTACGTTGGCTGTCTGATAACAAAGTATGCGTCACTCAGGTCGAAAATTCCGGAATTGGCAGATGAACTTATTTTTAGTAAAACCGCATTGGATGCAATACCATTTGGTACAGCCCATTCATACTGTTGAGTTGTTGTACTATAGCTGGTAACAATATCAACCCATGTTGCTCCGCTATTAAGCGAATATGCTATATTGTATGTTCCAATTGATGGGGCATCATTCCATGTGATGGTATAAGTTGTACAGGTTGAAACTGTATCTGACAAACCATTCGGCTTTGTTAAAGTGATTGGAGGTGCGGTTGCACTGATGATGAATGCCATATCGCTTGTATCGGTTTTACAGGTATTCACATTGTCCCTGATCATAATACGGCAATTGGTAGACGGTATATTCGGAACTGTCCATGTGTACTTATTATTGGAAGTATTATATCCTGTAATAATATTGGTGAACGATGAGCCTCCATTAGTAGAATAGAATAAGTCATAAATATTGGATATGCCATCAGACGCCCACATGATATCATAGGTTGTGCCGGCCTGCATTATCCCTCCAAAATTAGGCTGAATGATGGTTACCGCTTTTATGATGTCAAATTTATTATCACTCACATCCGGAAAATTTGTTGATACTGGCGTTACCCTTACCAATGCCTGTGTTGTATTAATATTCGGAATATTCCAGTTATACGTTGCCGGATTGGTTGATGCTGTCCAGTTATTTACAATGGTTGTCCAGGTTGCTCCATTATTCAAACTATACTCAATCAGGTAACTGTTCCATGCAGATGAGCGATCAAATGTAATTGAACTCACCGTACAACCTCCCAGGTCTACCTGGGCATCTCCATTGGGTGCAATAATGGTAACCGCAGGCCTTAATGTGAATACGGCATTACTCACATCCCATACTGACAAATCATTGGTATTGCTTAATCGTACCAGGGCCGAAGTGCTGTATACATTCGGGATCGTCCAGGTATACGAACCATCGTTCGCCGTGTTGTTTATGATCATCGTCCATGTGGCGCCGTTATCCGTAGAATAATCAAGCCTGGCCGTGGTATACAAAGTGGTGGTGTTCCAGTTAATCACCGTAAAACAACTCACCTGGAAGGTCTGCCCGCCATTGGGGTTAGATAGTATTGGCTGTGCAGGTGTAATCGTAAACACCGCATTGCTCACATCATATTTGCACGGGTTCACATAATCAAGCACTTTCACCAGGCAGGTGGATGACGGTATGTTCGGTACCGTCCACGTATAACTGTTGCCCGTGATGTTGCTCACGATCGTTGTCCAGCTGAAGCCATTGTTCGTGGAATACTGCAGCGTATACTGGCCCGATGCTGTCGGAAGGTTCGTCCATGTTACCTGATGCTGTGATAAGCCCTGCCACACTTCACCGCCGTTCGGCGATGTAACCGTGATATCATTACTCGGTATGATCGTTACACTGGCATTGGACACATCCTCTACAACAGGTGATGACAGGTACACGCTTACCTTCACCTTCGCCGCCGTTACATTGATCCCGTTGGGTACCTGCCAGTTATACGTCTGCGTTAAACTTCCGTTATCCGTTACCGTTGCAATATTCGTATACGTAACCCCGTCAAGGCTGTAATCTATCTGCCAGTCACCGATACAGTCCGATTTTGTCCACGCTATCCCTACCACATTACAACCAATCAGCGTCTCTCCCCCATTGGGATACGTTACCGTAACCGGCCTGGCTATCGTAAAGGTACTGTTGCTCACATCATTCAGCGATACATCGCCCGTATTGCTGATCCGCACCAGGCAGTTCGTGGATGGTATGTTCGGTATCGTCCAGGTATACGAACCATCGTTCGCCGTGTTGTTTATGATCATCGTCCACGTAGCTCCGTTATCCGTAGAATAATCAAGCCTGGCCGTGGTATACAAAGTGGTGGTGTTCCAGTTAATCACCGTAAAACAACTCACCTGGAAGGTCTGCCCGCCATTGGGGTTAGACAATATTGGCTGCGCAGGCGTAATCGTAAACACCGCATTGCTCACATCCTGCATGCAATTCTGAACATAATCCTGAACCCTTACCAGGCAATTGGTATTTAAGGCAATGGTTGGTACTGTCCATGCATACGTGCCGGTTGTATTAGACAGGTTTGAAACAATGGTAGTCCAGGTAGAACCATTATTCAAAGAATAGGCAATATTGTATTTATTGGATGTGCCTGCGGCATTCCAGGTAATATTCTTAACCGTATTGCCCTGCCATACTTCGCCTCCATTGGGGGAAGTAAGTGTAACAGGTATATTAATAGTAAAAAAAGCATTGCTTTGGTCGGCTACCAGTGCATTTTGGGCATCATATACCCTGAGTAAAACGGTATTGGATTGAATGAAAGGGACCGTCCATAAGAACTGGCCGGTTGTGGAAAGGAAATTGGTAGCAACAGATGCCCAAATGGTACCACCATCCAGGGAATAGTCAATATTCCAGTAATTAGAAACTGTACCCGACTGGCTCCAAGTTACCGGGTATTCCTGGCAGGCATATAATACCTCTCCTCCGTTTGGCTGGATAACTGTTATGGTTTGTGCTTTCGCAAAAAGAGATGAGAGCAAAACCAGCAGAAAAAATAAAGCCTGTTTTAATACTTGCATCGTTTTTATTATTGCTTCTATATCCTTATATAAAATACCCGGGCCAGTATTATTTTACATCGGATTTCAATAAATGGGAACCCGGTAAAATACCTTTCCACAAATAAAAAAGCCTTGAAAGTTTTAACAGTCAAGGCTAAGATTCATAAATGTGCCCAGGACTGGATTCGAACCAGCACATCCTTGCGAACGCTGCGACCTGAACACAGTGCGTCTACCAATTTCGCCACCTGGGCATCAGATGGGTTGAACTTTCAGGACCGCAAATGTAAAGGCAAAATTCAATTTAAAAAAACTAAATATCCCTGTTTCTCCAACCCGTTAATAAAATTCCTGCAATTACCAGTACCGTACCCGCTACCTGCGCAAAAATTAGTTTTTCTCCCAATATGAAATGAGCCTGTAAAATGGTTGATACAGGCCCGATACTGGAAATAATGGCTACATTATTGGAACCGATCTTTTTTAAGCCGTTTGAAATGAAAAATGTTGGAATTACCGTTGCCACCAGTGCCAGCAAAAGACCATAACCCAGCACCGGGTTACTGAATTGCACATTAGTATTCCCGCTTAAGAAATAATGCAAAAACACCCCAATACCGGCGGCAGACATGGTATAGGCTGTAAATTTTGTTGCCCCTACAACCGGAATCAGCCGGCCGCTTCCTACCAGGTAAACAGAAAAGCTCAAAGCACATAAGAAAATGAAAAATGACCCTTTAATAAAACCGGGAGGGGTATCAGCCAGGTTCAATTCCCCAATATAAGCAATGGCAATTCCTGCATACGTTAATAACAGTGCCAACTGCTGAACCCGGTTTATGCTTTTACCATAAACTGCTGCATTAATCAAAATAGCAAAAGTGGGATATAAGAAAAGGATCAGCCTTTCCAAACCGGCAGAAATGTATTGCAGCCCTATAAAATCAAACAAACTGCTCAGGTAATACCCAATCATGCCCAGGAAAATGATCTTTGCCCATTGCAGCCTGGTAAACTTCCTGTTGCCTTCCCGGTTACTGTACAGAAAAGCTATGAGCAGGTAAACCGGTACAGAAAAAAACATCCTTAATGCCAATAA
>CALKVC010000182.1 GCA_937996595.1 uncultured Chitinophagaceae bacterium | reverse complement strand
GATGTTGCAATGGAATGGCATAAACTTTCAGTGCGGGATCCTCCCAAATCACTGCAAATTTTGTTGGGTCGACTTCATGCACGGTTACGACATATGGTAAGGTGTTGTCGCACATCCTGATCACACTTTCGAGTATTTCCGTGAGGCCGGGCGGTGCAAAAATGTGCAATGGCTCCTGGCGACCAGTTAGTCCAAAAGAGGTCAATAGTCCAAAAAGTCCAAAGTAATGATCGCCATGCAAATGACTAATAAAAATCTGCTTAAGTTTCGAATAGGCTATTTGACTTTTTTGCAATTGCACCTGAGTGCCTTCGCCGCAGTCAATCAAAAAAAGGTCATCCGGAGTTTGAAGTATCTGCGAAGTTGGGTTCCGGCCGAAAGCAGGAACTGCCGAATTATTTCCTAATATGGTTACAGCGAACAAGGATGCGGTTTTTAGTGGTTAATTTCTGCAAAGACTTTGCAGGCAATTCATTTGCTGCTTATGAATCTGTATTATTATCAAAATCTTTCATAAGCTCCCTTTCAATCTCTTCCATTTGAGCAATATCCCAGGCTTCACTTTCTGTTGGTGTAACGTTCAGTAATTCAAGGAATCCCTGTTCATCAAGCATCCTTTCTACCTCTTTTTGCATACAGCACACAATAAATGAAGCCCCGTGGTCGTAAAACTGTTTGTGTAAGTTTGTTAACATGTGGGCTACCCCTGGTTCCATTCCGGCTACATGCTGTAAGTTAATAATAATATGCGGGATGTCTTTCCCCAGATAGGTAAGCAACATTTCCTGCAGGTTGCCTGTCATATTAGCAGAAATTTGCTCCACTTCGGGTGTTATGACCGTGAATTTTTCTTTGGTATCCGTTTTGACATCCATCTCTTGTGCGTTTATGGCCTGAAAAATAAATTATTTTTTGATGTTATACGGTTTTTTTGAAGAGAGATTTGAACATGATTGAATTTTGGTTGAAGTCTTTTAACGAATGATTCACTTTTTTGAAAGATACTTTGCGTATATAATTCAGTTTAAACACGTTAACTTTTCAACATATCAACATTTGTATAAACAGGTAAACTAAGCGATAAAAATATTCGTTATTATTGTAACAATTAAAATTAAGAGAATGGATAATAATTTCTCAACACAAGTAAAAGAGATCATTTCTTACAGCAGGGAAGAAGCACTCAGGCTTGGAAACGACTTCATCGGCACCGAACACCTGGTACTGGGTTTGATAAGGGATGGTGAAAATACCGCTGTCAAGATACTGAAGTCATTAAATGTAGACCTGTACGAATTAAGGAAGGAGATAGAAATTGCCGTAAAGGATAAAACCGGAAAGAATATAGCCAATATCAATTCACTCCCGTTAACCAAACAGGCTGAAAAGGTTATCAGGATAACAGTACTGGAAGCCAAAGCACTGAAAAGCACCATCGTGGAAAGTGAACACCTGATGCTGTCCATCCTGAAGAATAAGGAAAACATTGCCACACAGATATTAAACCAGTTTGACGTGGATTACGACGTATTTAAAAACGAGCTTGGATTTGTTACCAGCAACCCGCCACAAGCGGAGTTTAATGAAGATGATGATTTTGACGATGAAAGGAAGCAGTATGGCGGCCAGCAGCGTTCACAAAAAGCGGCTGCTCCCGGTGCAGCAAAAACAAAAACGCCTGTACTGGATAATTTTGGAAGGGATATTACCCGCCTGGCGGAAAATGGTTCACTGGATCCGATCGTTGGCCGTGAAAATGAAATAGAAAGGGTGTCGCAGATTTTATCTCGCCGCAAGAAAAACAACCCGATACTCATTGGTGAGCCCGGTGTGGGTAAAACAGCTATTGTGGAAGGCTTGGCCCTGCGGATCGTTCAGCGTAAAGTATCAAGGGTGCTGTTTGATAAAAGGGTGGTGAGCCTCGACCTGGCTGCATTAGTTGCTGGTACCAAATACCGGGGCCAGTTTGAAGAAAGGATGAAGGCCATCATGAACGAGCTGGAAAAGAACCGGGATGTTATCCTTTTTATTGACGAGATACACACGATTGTTGGCGCCGGTGGAGCCAGTGGTTCCCTGGATGCATCCAACATTTTCAAACCGGCACTGGCAAGGGGCGAATTGCAATGCATAGGTGCTTCCACGCTGGATGAATACAGGATGCATATTGAAAAAGACGGTGCCCTCGACAGGCGCTTCCAGAAGATCATCATAGAACAGCCTTCTGTGGAAGAAGCCATTGAGATACTCAATAACATCAAGAGCAAATATGAAGATTACCATAACGTTTCTTACAGCGCCGAAGCGATAGAAGCCTGTGTTAAACTGAGCGACCGCTATATGACCGACAGGCTGTTGCCCGACAAAGCGATTGACGTTTTAGACGAAGCGGGCGCACGCGCAAAACTTCGTTATCAGCAGGAAAATACGTCGGAACCTT
>CALKVC010000181.1 GCA_937996595.1 uncultured Chitinophagaceae bacterium | reverse complement strand
TGGATCAATTCCAATACCATACAACAACGGGCAACATTGATCACCAATTTCATTAATGGATTTACCCGTGGAAATACAAGTATCAAAATAGATCCAATAGCTTTTGTGCAGCAATTCCCAAATACCAGCATCCAGGACCCGGATATATTGATTGATACCATTATACAATACCTGCTTCCTGTAGACCTGGCGCCAGCATTTAAATCTGACACTAAAATACAAACATTGCTGGGAGGCCAGGTAACAAACAATTACTGGACAACTGCCTGGAATAACTATACCGGTAACCCAACAAATACTTCTTACCTGAATATTGTGAAAACGAGGCTGAATTCCTTATTAACAACCATACTGCAACTGGCAGAGTATCAATTAATGTAACCTGATAATTATAAATGTATGAACCGTAGAAAATTTTTAGGCAACACTGCACTCTTTTCTGTTCCGATGATATTATCAGGTATCCCGGTTTTTGCCGGAGACGGTGCCTTGCATCCATTTTTACAGGCATTGAGCATCCCAACAAATAATTGTGATAAAATACTGGTGGTTATTCAATTGAACGGCGGCAATGACGGGTTGAATATGGTGATACCGTTAGACAGGTACAGCGAATTAAGCAATGCCCGCCCGGATATCATGATCCCATCGGGCTCCGTGCTTCCGCTTAATGGTACAACCACAACCGGGCTCCACCCTTCCATGACGGGCCTGAGAGACCTGTTCAATGCCGGTAAAGTAAACCTGGTGCAGGGTGTGTCGTATCCAAATCCTAATTTCAGCCATTTCCAGGCACAGGATATCTGGTTCACGGCATCCAACACATTACCTACGCCCAATACAGGCTGGCTGGGTCGGCAATTGGATATTGCCTACCCGGGTTACCCTGTTGGTTTTCCTAACAGCAATGACCCCGATCCATTGGCGATACAAATAGGAGGTGCGTTACCGTTAGCCTTACAGGGACCAAGTATAAATATGGGATACAATGCACCCAACCCGGCTGCATTGATAAATGTAGCCACAGCAACACCTGCCCCTGCCCCGGTAAGTGATTACGGCACGGAACTCACTTTTCTCAGGTTGATGAAAGATCAAAGCAATGCCTACGCTTCCAGAATCACAACAGCCTATAATGCCCAGGCTACCCTTTCAACCATGTATGCCACATCGGGCAATACTTTATCTGATCAGCTTAAAATAGTTGCCCGGCTAATCGGTGGAGGATTGTCAACACCCGTTTATATTGTAAACCACCCGGATAGTTTCGACACGCATGTTGACCAGGTAGTTGCTGGCAATACCATAACAGGATCCCATGCTAATATGCTTGCCAAACTTTCCGTTGCCATATCCGCATTCCAGGATGATATCACGTTAATGGGTAAAGCAAATAAAGTTACCGGCATGACGTTCAGTGAATTCGGCCGCAGGGTGATTAACAATACCAGCAACGGTACAGACCATGGTTCGGGCGCACCCGTTATATTCTTTGGTGCCGGCATCCTGGGCGGAGTTACCGGAACCTCTCCTGTTTTACCTGCAAACCCGGTTTCCAATACCCAGGTCCCTCTACAATACGATTTCAGGCAACTATACGCTACCGTTATGCAACAATGGCTTTGTATGGATCCCGTACAATCGGAAACTGTATTAAACGGGTCTTACCAAACCGTGCCGATATTTAACGGAATAGTACTTCCGCTGGATGATATATCCCTGGCTGCTTCCTGGGATAATGAGTTTGCAAAACTGGAATTCACTGTGCTGGAAAATAACTCTTTTGATTCTTTTGTAATTGAACGTTCAGTGAATGCATCCGATTTTCAATTGGTAAACACATTGGTGAATGTTACCAACAACAACCAGCAACATGAGACACGCGATCAGATTAACGG
>CALKVC010000180.1 GCA_937996595.1 uncultured Chitinophagaceae bacterium | reverse complement strand
AACATGCTCCGCAAGATGGTTTCTACAAGAAACTGGCAGAAAAGATAGACGCATACTTTAAAGACAATAATATTTCAAAAAAAGCAAATTGGATTTTTGTATTAAAGATCCTTTCTTATTTTATCATAGATATTTTCATTTATCTGCTCATTCTCAGTGGCAGGTTTGATGGCATAAGCCTGGTTTTACTGTTCATCATCTTCGGAATATTTAATTCGATCTTTATATTTTCTGTGGCACATGATGCCTCGCACAATGCCATTTCAAATGTGCATTGGGTTAACCAGTTATTTACATATGTATGGAATGCAGCCGGTGTTTCAAACTATTTCTGGGCTTTGAAACACAATGTTGCCCATCATAGTTTTACCAATATTCCGGGTAAGGATGATGATATTGATCAAAGCAAACTGGTTCGATTGAATCCAAAATCACCACGCAGGTGGTTTCACCGGTACCAGCATATATACGCACCATTTTTATATTCACTGCTGAGTATAAATATCATTTATATAAAAGATTTTAAACTTTTAATGCAGCATACATTCGGGAACAAATCAATAATCAAACACCCTTCGGGTGAGATATGTATACTCATTGCTACCAAAATAATTTATATTGGTTATATGGTACTGCTGCCTAAGTATATGCTGGGTATTTCCTGGTTAGAAATAATCGGGTATCATTTTGTTATGCACCTGGCTACAGGCCTGTACATAGGTTTTATACTGGTTCCGGTGCATGTTACCGGCGAGTCTGAATACAGGTTGCCTGATACAGCCGGAAAAGTGCATAGCGATTGGGGTACACACCAGGCGGAAGCAACAGTGGATTTTGCAGCAGGTAATTATTTTATAAACTGGATCACCGGGGGATTAAATACACATGTGGTTCATCACCTTTTTCCAACTGTTAATCATATTCACTATTACCGGCTTACCAAAATAGTTAAGCAGTTTGCCCTGGAGAATGATTATCCATACAGAAACTATTCAATAGTTAAGATTTTTAAAGAACACCTGCATTTTCTGAAATTGCTCGGACGGGTTAATAACCCGACAGATAATACACAGTTTGACCCAAAGGCTGCCGTAAGCTAGTACATCAAATAGCAGTATGCTTGGGCTTACCGGATGATTGTATTTACAATCATGCTTTTAAACGGCTTTTTCTCCTTTGTACCTGGCTGATATTCAATGCGAGCAGGCCAGTAAATAGCAGGACAGATGCTGCCAGCAGCAGTTCATTTATATGCGGTACATTAATATAGTACATGGCACTTACACCCTGAATCATCAGCATCAATTCATTGATGAATATTCCAGCAGTGAATATCCATAATGCAACCACTGCCGTTTTGCTGATTACCAGTTGTTTCATGGAAAACATATATCCTAATATGAACAGGCTGATTACTGCGAGTAATACCAGGTGCAGGTAACCGATGATGATAGACCTGAAGCCGAAAGCCAACGTACTGAGTGCCGGGATTACAGAGCCAGCCTGCAGCAACAATTTTATCGAAAGGGCCAGGCCCGATAAACCTAATATCCATGAAGCAGTTTTGGGCATTTGCCTTTTGACGGAATTACGGTTTACATAAATGAGTTTTACAAGCATTCCCCATGCAGCAACCTGCGAAAGCGCTGCAATGATTACAAGTAGATAGATGGCAAAGGGGAAATCAAGCCATAGTGCCGATAGGAAATAGGCGGGTATGCATGCCAGTAAGAATAATATGCATATTAGTTTAAGTTTCCCCGTATCTGTAATTAAGGGCTGTATTTTATCATACAGCAACCCCATGCAACTGAAAAAGAACCATCCATTGTACTGGAAATGCAGAAAGAAGTAAATGGCCGCCAGGTACCAGTTCTGGTTAATTGTTTTGGTTACCATCATGGCAGCCAGGCTGAATGCACCGGCTGATGAAATGGCATTGAATACCAATGCTCCCTTAAACCAGGTATGGCATATTTGGTTGCCCTTCAGTTTGCCCAGATCTCTCCAGTAAATAACTGCAAATGCATAGGAAACAAAAATGGAAAGCGTTGAAAAACTGATGGAATACAAACCATATCCCTGTAATGGGAAAGCAATCAGCATGCCATACGCAGAAAACAGGTTTAGTATTAACAGTCGCTCATATTTCTTATAAGAAACCTGCAGGTTCTGCCGGGCCAGGTAATCAACCAGTAACGCCATCAAAGCCTGTGTTATCCATCCGGCAAAGGCAAAATGCGAATGCCCGTGCAATAGCTGTTTTTGGTCTATAAAAGGCAGTGGATACAATATCTTGTACCTTAATATTACACCGATTACGGAAACAATAAAAAAATTAAGCAGGGAAATACGGAGCCAGCGATACGGGGAAAACAACATAAACAGGGATTTAGGCCAAAGTAATCATGAATGTTACTGGCTGTATATGATTTCAATCACAATCAGTAATATACTTTTCCTTTTTCAATTTTCAGTTTGCCGCTGTCATGCAATTGCCTCATCGTTCTTATTACGGTTTCTACCCGCAGCCCGGTGAGGTCGGCTATCTGCTGCCGGGTTAGCTTAACCAGGTTGCATTTGGAGCAAATATTTGTTTTATATTCTTTAAAATAATTCAGCAGGGATAGCAGCCTGTGTTCGGGAGAATGGTGTACCATTTCCTTCAGGATGAATATCTTGAACCGTATCCTGTTAGCCAGCAACGCGCTGAAGGTAAAATGTGTATCGGGATTCTCTTTCAGCAATTCAATAAATGCAGATTTATGCAACCTGATTATCATACTTTCCTTATCTGCAATGGCAGTAGCCGCATATGGTTTGTCATCAAATAAAGGCAATTCCCCAAAACTTTCTCCGGGTTCAATCAAATACTGTATGAATTCCCTGCCTTCATCATCAATATTCAGCCAGCGCACAGAACCACTGACCAGCTGATGATAAAAACTGCATGTAGCTCCTTCCCGGAAAATGGTTTCACCGGCTGATAACTTCTTGTAAGTTGCGCCCCAGGCCAATAAGGTATTAATATCAATCATATTGAATGATTCTGATTTTAACGGCCAAAATTATTGTTTACATCTTGTTATCCTGCTGACTCAGTGTATATAGCATATGATTTTCATCATGTTTTACCTGAATGCTATATGATATATATTATGATTCTTCCTGTTATAATTGTAATGGACGTATAATGGCTTCTGCTTCGTATAAGTTATGATTGAACGCATATTTTGACAAATCGCTTACATGTAAAATTGCATATTATTTCTTCCATTAAAAAAAATAAGTATGAAAAAATTAGCTATCATTTTATTCCTGGGTGGTTTTATAACAGCATGTGGAGGTGGGGCAGGCAGTGATGTTGAACCAACAGGGCCAGACAATTCTGTTAAGGCAGCCGACAATGGCAACCCTTCTTATGATCCTGAAAGAGGCGAAGGTAAATTCACCAAAGTGGAAGTAGGTGAAAAACTGGATGTTCCGATGGCTGAAGCCGGTGAAAAAGTATATGGGGTAAAATGCAGCAGTTGCCATAAGACAACGGAAGAAAAACTGGTGGGCCCGGGCTGGAAAGGAGTTACAAGCCGTCATACTGCAGA
>CALKVC010000179.1 GCA_937996595.1 uncultured Chitinophagaceae bacterium | reverse complement strand
AGGAAGCTGAAAACTTTCCGCCCCCTCCAACTGCACCCATTGTAAAGGCAATTGAAACGAAAGAACCTATTATTGCAGATGGCAAACTGATCGAAACTATATGGCAACATGCCCCTGTAATTAAAGATTTTTTTAGAATGGAGCCACGGCAGGGCGGCAAGTATTTGTATGAATCGTTTGTGAAGGTACTGTATGATAAAGCAAATTTGTATTTCGGGGTTTTTTGTAAAGACACAACGGGAAAAAAGGGTATTCGTGTGCAGGACTTGCGGCGGGATTTTGCGTTTGGTGAAAATGATATTTTCTTTATACAGCTTGACCCTCAAAATCTGAAACGTTTTTGTGTTTCTTTTCAAACCACACCCTATGGTAATCAAAGAGACTTGCAGGTCTTTGACGGTACATTAATAGATAATGACTGGGATGCATTGTGGAAAGTAAGAACTACCATTACTGATAGCGGTTATTATGCAGAGTTTGCCATTCCATTTAAATCGCTTAGATATGAAAAGTACAAGAATGCAGATTCTCTTTCATGGGGCATTACATTATCTCGTTTAGCAAGAAGGGATTATGAGCAAACTGTTTTTCCGGCCATACCACAGAGCTTCGATCCCTATCGTATGACTTATGCGGCTCAACTAAAAGGGTTAACATTGCCACCACCTTCGGCCAATATACGCCTGCAACCTTATGCTTTGTTTCAGGCCGATAAGTCAATAAACAGTTCCGGCCAAACAACCAATAATAATGTTGTGAAAGCAGGCGGTGAAATTAAATGGGCCATCAATCCACGAAGTGTTTTAGATATTACTTTCAATACCGATTTTGCCCAGGCAGATGTTGGCCGGGCTGTAAATAACCTTACCAGATTCAATGTTTTTTTTCCTGAAAGAAGGCAATTCTTTTTAGAAAACAGCGGTGTATATGCAGGTGCCGATATTGCCAATGTAAAACCTTTTTTCAGCCGTACGATTGGCCTGGCCAATGCACAATTTAATGCTGACCCGGTGCCTATTGATGCCGGTGTACGTTATACCGATAGAAATTCAAAAAGAACGATTGCTGGTTTGTATGTGCACCAACGTGGAACTGATAACCAAGGTGGCGCCAATTTTGGGGTACTGCGTTACACCAAAAATTATGGTAAACAAAATAATATCGGCATCATGCTTACGCATAGGCTGGATGAAGCAAATAAAAACAGAGGGATACAACAACACAACAATACTACTTTAGCCATTGATGGATTTGTACGGCCAAATGATGATGTTACCATACGGTATTTAGCAACCGGTTCAAGAAATAATACCAACGACAGTATTGGATTTGCAGGAAGCTTTTATGCCGGTTGGTTCCCCAATAAAGCATATCTGGGTTGGATTACTGATGTAGTGAGTGAAAAATATGTGCCGGGTATGGGTTTTGTTTTTGCCAATAATACGATCAAACATAACCCGGGTGGTTATTATATCTGGAGGCCAAAAGGTAAATTGGGTAAGTTGATACGCCGCTGGGATCCCGGTATTTTTGTTAACTGGTTTCAAAATACAAACGACTTAAAAACACAGGAATTTAATTTATATATTTTTCCTGTTTACATCATTACAAAATCGAATGGACAAATTGAATACGCAGCATTTCCCACCTGGCAAAATTTCAATTTTTCTTTCCCGATTCTCGGCAGAACCGTAGCCATTGGAAAGTATAATTATACCCGGCATCTGATTCGTTATGAAACCGATGCTTCTAAAAAACTATCACTGGAAAGTAAATACGAGTGGGGCGGATATTATAATGGTTCCTTAGGTACACTCACCCTGGCTGGCCGTTTTGCTCCTGCGCCACATATTGCACTTACTGCGAATTACGAACACAACAACTTTAAGAACTTTGGCACGACCAATGATGATTTTCAAACGGATTTATACACGGCGGGCATCCGATTAGCTTACAATCCAAGAATACAGTTGTCCGGATTTTATCAGTATAATACGTTTGATAATAGAGCAAGATGGAATATAAGAGGCAGTTGGGAGTTTGCACCGCTGAGTTTTTTGTATTTAGTATTTAATGAAAGTAGTTTCAGGGATAGTCCGGTGCGAAACCAAAGTTTTATTTCAAAGTTTACATATTTGAAGCAGTTTTAAGAGTTAATTATGACTTGTTAAGGAATAAGTTGACAGAAATGTAACTTATTTTCGCACAAAATGAGGAAAAAAAGAAAAGCAAAAGAACAGATAGTAGCCGGGCACCTATCAGGCAACTACACTTTAGGAACAGGCTCTCCCACATTTGGCGCAGACTAAAATTTGAAGCACCTTGACGAAGGTTAAAAATAAAATTTGAGCTGTATATCGCTTTCATCTATTTTCCGGCTGACTTATTTCTATTTAACTTTCTTTGTTAACTTAAAATTCAGTTTCTCAAATCAGCAATGGCTCGGGGCTGGATATTAAAAAATACCTGCACAGCAGAAAGCTCTGTCCGTTACTGGCAAACATATAAAGACAGTTCAAAAGATAACGAGTTTAACAATTAGATTAGTAAAATATACTGATAGAAATCAAGCCAAAGTTACCAATGCGAGATAAGGCAGTAACGAAAGATTATTACCTAAATAAATTAGGGTTTCAACTTTTTGGCAACAATGACTTTGATGGTTACTTAATGGTTCAAAAAGATAATGTTCATATTCATTTATTTGAGTTCAAGGACCTTGACCCTAAAGAAATCTACGGACAAGTTTATATTAGAACAAATGACATTGATAAACTTTACCAAACAGTTTTGGACAACAAAATATCCATTCACCCAAATGGTTATTTAGTAACAAAACCTTGGGGACAAAAAGAGTTTTCTTTATTCGACCCGGACAAAAATTTATTGACTTTTTGACAAAGTATACATTGACAAACAGAGCTTTGCAGAAAATGAAAAGAACGGCGGCTACTAACAATGTTATTTTCTTTTTCAGCATTCAGCATGCACAAGTACTTTTTCCGGTAAACACTTAATTAATACATTAAATGTTAAGCCCTCATATCAGGCTATTCCTAAGTATTACATCAACGGTAATAAGTTATCCTGTTTAGTTCTTACATTACTTGCTGAACCTAGTTGTATGAAAAATATGATATTGATATTGTCCCTTTTTGTTGCAGGAACCTGGGTGTCTGCACAGGCACCCAAAGATGAAGTGTCAAAAGCCTGCCTCAATTACTTAGAAGGCTTTTATGAGGGTGATACCAGCAAACTCATCTCCAGCCTTAAACCCACATTATATAAACTGGGGTTTTGGAAAAATAAGCAGACGGGTAATTATGAACCTGATGGAACCATGACTTATCGCCAGGCACTGGATTATGCAATAGGTGTGCAGCAGAAAAAACGCTTTGCCAAACCCGGCTCTCCTAAACTGGTCGAGATTTTGGATATCGGAAATGCGATAGCATCCGCAAAAGTTACCGCCTGGTGGGGGACAGACTATTTATTGCTTTCTAGGCAAGATGGCAAATGGATGATTGAGCAGGTTATTTGGGAAGGCCCGCCGGTAAAGTGAACTATTTTATTAAAACATTTGCATTAACGATTCCGTGCGCAACACAGGAGCCTGATATGAGCGTATATTATAACCGCTTCAGCATATTTGTAATAAATACAGCTGTATGAAAGTAGATTTATCTTTTGCCCCTTTGCCTCTTTGCGTGAAAAAAATAAATTGCAATAACCACAAATACTAAGTTTACATGAAAGAAACCAAACGTATCATCAGCCTGTTTGAAAAGTTATATGAAGGAAATCCATGGATAGATGTGAATATTGCACATACATTACGTTGTATCTCATCGCAGCAGGCATCAGTCAGGATTCTTGATAAATCAAATACCATTTGGGAAATTGTAAACCATATGATAAGCTGGCGCCTGAATGTATTAAAACGTATCAGTGGACGTGTTATAAAAACCCCGGATAATAATTATTTTCAACCGGTTACTGATAAATCAGGTTCAGCCTGGCTTAAAACCGTTGAAAAATATAAGGACACTGAAGAAAAATTGATTGAAATGTTAAAGCAGTTTAAGGCAAAAAATTTTTCAAATACCTATTCAAAAAATGGGTTAACATATTACGAACATATACATGGAATAATTCAGCATGATGCCTATCATTTAGGGCAAATCAGGTTTATTATGACATTAATGAAATAAAAGCAAAGCCTTGATTAATTACATTCGAGTCAGGGTCAGTGATTTTCGCTCATTTATGCATAACCCACATATGATGATTGTGTAATAATATTTCTTTTACAGATTTTAACAATTTTATAAATTTGTACCATCATTACGGGATGTAGCGCAGCCCGGTAGCGCGCTTCGTTCGGGACGAAGAGGCCGCTGGTTCGAATCCAGTCATCCCGACTAGCCCGCCGTCGCAAAAGCAATGGCGGGCTATTTAATATTTTACAAAGTCATTTCATCGAGCAAAGCTTTTATACCTGCAGGTATTTAATGCCAGCATTTTCTACTTCCGCCTCCTTATTTGATATTACCTTAATTTGTGTGTTTAAACCCATGCATATGAAACCCATATTGGCATTCATTATATTTTTTACAAACACCTTAATTGCCCAGGAAACGGGATTTGTAAAAGCGGGCAAACAACAGTTTACCATTCATGGCAAACCCTATTATTTTATCGGTTCCAATTACTGGTACGGGGGCTTGTTAGCGCTGCATAAAGACAGTAATGCAGGTAAGCAGCGGCTTATTAAAGAGCTCGATTTTATGCAGTCTAACGGTATAACCAATTTGCGTGTGCTGGCCGGCGCCGAAGGGAAAGGTGTTATTAACGAAGTGAACAGGGTGGCACCCCCGCTGCAGCCCGAACAGGGGATCTTTGATGAAAAAGTATTACATGGCCTCGACTTTTTACTAACAGAAATGAGTAAACGTAATATGAAGGCTGTACTTTATCTCAGTAATAACTGGGAATGGAGTGGCGGTTTTCTTCAATACCTGAACTGGAACGGGTTGATTGCAGATTCAACTCTTCAGCGTAAACCGGGCTGGGATGAATTACGCGACCAGGTAAGCATGTTCTATGCATGCAAGCCCTGCAAAGAGGCATATGCCGGCCAGGTGCGTTATATCCTGGCACATAAAAATATTTATACAGGGGTTCCGTATATCAACGACCCAACTATTATGAGCTGGGAAATAGCTAATGAGCCAAGGCCCATGCGGCCTGCAGCCATCCCGCATTATACTGGTTGGATCCGCGATGTTTCTGCATTAATAAAATCCATCGACAAACAACATATGCTTACCATCGGCACAGAAGGATACATTGGTACTGAACAGTCTGCTGCCTTGTATGAAGACGTACATAATGATAAACTCGTAGATTACCTCACAATTCATATATGGCCCAAAAACTGGGCATGGTTTCCCGATACAGCTATTGCCCAAAACCTGCCTGCTGTAGTAAATAAAACAACGGCTTATATCAACGATCACGTACAATTAGCAAATAAAATAAATAAGCCGCTGGTGATAGAGGAATTTGGATTGCCCCGTGATGGCATTGCTTTTGAAGCCAGCAGCAGTACCCGCTCCAGGGATTTGTATTTTAAGGAAATTTTTGACATACAGCAACGTTATAAAGTGATAGCCGGTGTAAATTTCTGGGCTTTTGGAGGTACAGCCAGGCCCCAGGCAGCACAGCTATTCTGGAAAGCAGGCGATGATTATATGGGCGACCCGCCACAGGAAGAACAGGGATTGAATGCTGTATTTGATTCAGACAGCAGTACCTGGAATATTATCAGGTATTTTACAGGAAAATTGACATTGCGGTAATATTTTAATAAGGCCGGGCGTAAAATAAAAACAACTGCTGGTTGTTATCAATAATTGAAATGTCGCTGGCATCTGTAGCGCCGTCACCACTGGCGTCTGTTGCATTGTATCCGTAAGCGAACACGGAAATATCATTATCTACATCCGACATGTCGCTGGCATCAACCGTTCCATCCTGGTTTACATCAGCGCCATACAATGCAAACACATTACCACCCATAGAGGCCAATGGATTGTTTATTCCATCATCATATGCTTTTGATAACGCATTGCTGAAATCATAGGAAGTATTGCTTGAAAATAGTACCGGTAATTTGCTCCAGGTTTCCAGGCTGTTTCGGTGTTTAATGGCAATATAAAAAGAATTACCGCTCACTGCAGCCGGGAAATCAACTGTTGTCGTTCCATCGGTGTGCAGTAATGTACTGAGTGAATAATCTGGGTTCTGGTTTGACAGGCTGGATGCAGACCATAAATTGACTGTTATATCGTCCGTAGCGGTTGGATCAGCACTCAGCCCAAGATCAAATTTGGTTGCCCGCATAGAACCTGAACCAATATAATAGCCTTCCAGGAAAATTTTCAGGTTGAGTGTACTGTAAACCGGGCAAACGGAAACCAATACTTGCGAAGATACTGAACTGATACATCCGTTACCGTTAGTATAAGTATAAGTAATCGTATGGTTGCCGGCCCCGGCAAGGGCAGGATCAAAACTGTTTCCGGTTATACCGGGTCCGCTGAAAACACCTCCCGAAGGATTTCCTGTTAATGTTACCGGAACTGCCGTGCTGCAATATGTACTTTCAAGTCCGCTGAAACTAACCGCTGTTGCAGTGTGTACTGTAAGCGAAGCAGCATTGGATGTGGTAGATCCGCATAAGCCGGATACGATAACCCGGTACAGGTTATTATGCTGCAAAACGGTTGCATCTGTTACGGTTAATGAAGCACTGTTTGCCAGGCTGATATTGTTGAAATCTGCTCCGTTGTTAATGCTTACCTGCCATTGGTACCCGGTTACTGATCCGGTTGCAGCTACATTGAAAATGGCATTTTCACCTTCACATACCGATTCATTGGATGGTTGAGTAATGATGGCCGGACCGGTTCCGGGCTGTATGGTATAGGTAAGGTTTCGTGTTTTGGTAATGGAACCGGAAATGCCGGTTACGGTTATAACATAGGTTCCGGGGGCCAGTGTGTTGGTATTATTCAGGCTAACAACCGTATTACTTCCGGGAGTTACCGGGTTTACGCTGAAACTAACGGTTGTGCCTGGGGGTATTCCGGCAGCGGAAAGGGATATCGGGTTATTGTAACCCAGGCTGGAAGTGGTCCCCAGTGTGATGGGTACAGTTACTGCTCCGTTACATGCAGCTGTTGCTGGTGCCGGGCTGCTGAAATCAAAGCCGGGCAAGCCGTTTGTGATGGTGCCATTCGCGTTTACCACCCAGTTGTTCGGATCAATAACAATCCCGTTCGGTGTTTTGGGATAGTAGAATTTGAATTGCTGGTTATTGAAAGACAGGTTTACTTTTACGGTTGTATCGCCTTGCGCAGATGTAACCCTGAATTCATACAGGCCCTTGAAAAACGGTGTTACTGTTGAGGCACTTACTGTCTGGTTTACAGCAAGGATAAGCGTATCCGTACCCTGTTTGGAATAGGCAATATTGAATGTAGGGTATCCTTCACCGTAATACCATTGGTTGAAAAAGTCGGTGAAAATTTTGCCCGACGTGTTTTCGGCAACCTGTTTAAAATCATTGGCAGTAGCTACTGAATCCTTGTATTGTTGCTGGAAGTTTTTCAGGGTGTTGAAGAAAAGGCTGTCATCCTGCATTTCAAACCGCAGGTTATGGATGATGGCGGAACCTTTCTTGTAGCTGAGCCTGCTGCTGAATATCCGGTTCTCGTCATATACCGATGCATCAGGCACATATACGCTGCCGTTAGCAACGCTCATTACATTTGTATGAACGCTTTGCATGAATGAAGAAGCGGTGGTGGGCGAGAATATAGCTGGCAGCTTCTCTATGGCCAGGTATTCGCAATAACTGGCAAACCCTTCATTCAGCCATATATGGTTCCAGGTGGCGCAGGTAACATTGTCGCCCCACCATTGATGGCCCAGTTCATGGGCGATCAGGGTAAGGCCGAAACTATTCATCGTGCTCATTGTCTGGTGCTCCATGCCGCCGCCGATGGATGCATGTGCATGGCCGTATTTTTCATCCTTGAATGGATACAGCCCGAACAGTTCACTGTATTTTTCAATGAAAGTGGGGGTTCTGTCAAGATTGGCCTTCTGCGAATTGAAATACGTGCTGTTGTTTACTATATAATGAACAACCGGGATGGAATCCGGGGCCATTGCAGCTGGTTTGGCATAGTTGGTATAATCCAGATAATTGCCGATGGAGATGCTGGGCAGGTAATAATTCATCGGGTACCTGGTTTTCCATTGGTACTGTTTCTTGTTGTTCGGGCTGTCAACAACCGCAACCAGGATCCCGTTTGAGCCAACTTTATTGGTTGAACTGGTTTTCACCCATATATCGGCAGAATCAATTTTATCTGAAAGCAGTTGTTTCACCGGGAACCATTCCCTGGCCTGGTAACTTTCAGACAGGGTAGCCGTATACGTTAGTCCGTTGCTTGAAACGGTTCCGGCAAAAACCCCGGTTGAACTGGCCGTTCCGTTATAATAAAACAAAGCAGTAAGGTTGGAGCCTGCAGGTAAAGCAGGGGAAAGGGGTACATATATATGGTCTGAGCCCCTGGTGAATGTTTTTTTAACACCGTTTATGAATACAGAATCTAGTGTCATCGTGTTTTTAAACTCAATGATGAACGTATCCAGTGTTTGAAGGACAAGGGCAGTGGTGGTTGATTTACCCGAAATAAACCGGCTTCCTGCTTCTGCAGCCAGGTCCAGTTTTAGGTATTTCACATCATACTTTTCCATAGACGGATATTGATAATATAATTCAACCGGTGCCCGGGAACTGAGATGGGCATGGCTACACTTTTCACTGCATTCGGAGTTTGCAGCCGTATCATTTTGGGCATACATAAGCGTTGACTGAACGATGATTATCAGGAGGAGAAAGTATTTCCGCATGTGAAAAATTATTTCTTAAAGTTACAGAAAGCAACTGTTTTCAAGCTGTATTTGTTTAAAGTTAAAACCAGTTAACTGGTATCTATTCTTACGGAAAATGAAAAAGGTTACCAGGTAGTTGAAGAATGCGCCTGGTAACCCTTTTTCCGATAAATTATTAATACCTGCCTGTTAATAGGGGCGGGCGAAGAACAGGAATAGTTGCTGGTTGTTATCTATGATAGAAATATCACTGGCATCCGTTGCCCCGTCGCCACTGGCATCGGTAGCATTGTAACCAAAGGCAAACAGGGCGATATCATTATCCGTATCAGCCATGTCGGAAGCATCTATAGAACCATCCTGGTTTACTTCACCGCCGTAAATGGCATATACACCGGCGCTTGCAATGGCCATCGCCGGGTTTACGCCATCATCATATGCTTTTGAAAGTGCATTGCTGAAATCATAGGAGGTTGTGCTTGTAAATAAAACCGGCAGTTTACTCCAGGTTTCCATACTGTTCCGGTGTTTGATGGCGATATAAAAAGCATTGCCACTCACAGCAGCCGGAAAATCAACTGTTGCCGTACCATCAGTATGCAGTAATGTGTTCAGTGAATAATCCGGGTTCTGGTTTGCCAGGCTGGATGCAGCCCATAAGTTTACCGTAATATCATCCGTAGCTGTTGGGTCGGCGCTTAACCCAAGATCGTATTTGGTTGCCCGCATCGTTCCGGACCCCGCATAAAATCCTTCCAGGTATAGTTTCAGGTTAAGGGTGGTAAATGCGGCACAGGAGTTAACCGTTACCGGAATGGTTGAAGATGATGTGCATCCATTCCCGGCTGTAGCGGTTGCCATAAAATTCGCCACGCCTGCAACTGCAGGTTTTGCATATACTGTTGACGCAATGGTACCTGTATAAGCCGTTGTGGCGCCTGGTTCATTATACAGGCCGGCAAGCGGGCTCCAGGTTATATTGCTGTTTGTAGTATATTCAAAAGTTATATCGTTACGCTGGCTGTATGTGGCATTTGGTGTTCCCGTGTATGCGTCAACGGTAGCTGCAGCTACATTGTCAACCCGGTAAAAGCGCGTACTTACGAAAGTGGTGGCAGAGTATTTAGCTGTGTTGAAAATGGAACCGGTGGTACCTGCATTTGCATTGCTGTAATTAATCTCTATCACTACATTATTTATACCATCCCATACAAAAGGAGATGAGAGCGTTATGGTATTGATTCCAACAGAAGGTATATAACTAGCAGCAGGCCTTACTGTTACCATGCCGGATTCCCAGGCCGACATAGTTGTGGTGGCGGTATTTTTCATCTTCACAACCAGGTTTTGCAGCGCCCAAGTAGGATCAGCCGTTACCAGGTTAAATTTAATGGCTGATATCGTTGTACCTGCAACCATGCCCAGGCCGGAAAGTTCGGTGGCCCTGAATAACATCTGTTGTTTGTTGCCGCCATAATAATTCTGCAGCGGGTTGGGCCCTAAGGCAGACCCTGTTGTATTTCCTGTTGTTGTTGATGTGCCAATACCTAATGTAAAGGTGGTTGTGGTTATAGAACTTGCCTGAAGTGTTGCTACACCTCCTAAACAGATGGTTGTATCTGATGGTGATAAAACAGGAACACTTGGGGAAGTATTTACAGTTAATATGGCGGCGTTTGAAGTAGTTGAACCGCATTGTGTATAAACGATAGCCTTGTACCGGTAGTTGTTTTGCGATGTGGCAGCAGCCGTAACAGTATAGGATGACCCCGTTGCCAGGCTGATGTTATTGAAAATGGATCCGCCATCGGTGCTCAGTTGCCATTGATATCCGGTAATGGTACCGGAAGCAGATACATTGAAAGTAACATCCGTTCCGGAACATACAGTTTGGCTCGCCGGATGTGTGTTAATAGTTGGTCCAGAACCGGCCAGGATGGTAAAGCTGATATCCCTGGTTAATGTGATGCTTCCGGAAACGCCGGTTATAGTTATCACATAAGTACCGGCTGTCAGCGTATTAGTATTGTTAAGCGTAACAATTGTGCTGTTTCCCGGGGTAACCGGGTTAGTGCCAAAACTTACCGTGGTGCCGGGCGGCACGCCGGATGCCGACAAATTAATAGGGGTTATATAACCTAAATAGGATAAGGTGCCCAGTGTAATTGAAGCAGAAGTTGGGCCGCCACAGGCAATACTGGCTGGTGCCGGAAAATCAAAATCAAATCCGGGTGCACCCAATGTAATTGTAAAGTTACTGTTTGAAATATCAAAGAAAATATTGCCGACAGATTCTACTTTTATCCTTGCCGTTGTTGTTGGCACATTTGGAATAGTTACCGATTGTGTACCGTCATTGGGTGTATTGCTGGCAAGTGTATAAGGCCAGGTGTTTCCACCGTCTGTTGATAACAGGATGTTCACATTGGCACAGCTTACCGGAGCAGCAGTGGTATTGTTTACCGTCCAGGTAATGGTTTGAGCCGACAATCCCGGCCATGAAACGGCAGTATTGGGTGCTGAAACACCAAATGGACCAGATGTATTGGAGACCGTTACAGTCATATCGGTGAATTGGGTTTGTCCCACTGTAACCGGTGCTGTAGAACTGTAAGGAGCGTTATCCCTTACCGTTAGTCTGAAGTTAAGTGTCCTTGAAACCGAACTTAATGCTTCAATATTGGCTGCAGCGTCGCCGCCGGCAATTACCGGGGTAACAAATAATCCTGCCAGTATGGTAGATAATTTTGGAAAAATGCGTGACGGGCTGGTAGTGGGGCTGAATGTCAGCCAGTTTGGCCCGGTGGTTTTTGTTGGGCTGGCCACACTGTTTGCGCCGGATGTAGTGGCATTGTCGTTCTGTTCCCAGCAATAGGTTAGTACATCACCCGGATTGGCATCGGTTGCCGAACCGGTGAGTATGAACGGGGTACTAATGGGAATGGTATAATTGCTTACAGGTGCAACAACGGGTGTGGCATTGTTTGCAGTAATTACAGTAGTTACCGGGCAGCTTTTGGTTGCCAGGTTAGCCTGAATCTGAGCAATGGATGCCTGGTGGAAAATGTCGATGGAATGTGGCGCCACGTCATAAGATGTGATACCGGCATATCCCATGATGGTGATACCGGAACCAACTTCCTTATTAACACCGGTACCTTCCAGTGAATGGGAAAAAGTATGGTTGGCACCCAACTGATGGCCTACTTCATGTGCTACATAATCAATATCAAAATTATCTCCCTCGGGGATGCCGTCATTGGGTGATGTGATACCGCTTCCTTTGGAGCCATTCGTACATACACAACCGATACAGCCTGCATTTCCGCCGCCTCCGGAAGCTCCGAACATATGCCCGATATCATAATTGGCTTCACCAATCACAGATGTAAGGGTTGATTGTAATTGTGAATTCCAGTTAGACAAAGTTGTATACGGATCTGTAGATGGGACATAATAAATTACACTGGTGGTACTGGCAATCAGGTTTAGGTGAAGGGCCAGGTCTTTTTCATACACACCGTTGCAGCGGGTAAGTGTGGCATTAAAAGCGGCCAGTACCAATGCCTCATCAGCAGCGCTGAATGCATTGAAATAATTGGAATACTCGCCATTACAGGATTGCGCCAGCCGCATGGTTTTCAAGTCGCCGCCCGACCTGGCGGTGAAATGGTTGTTTTCCACCTGTTCCTGTATACCTGCTGCCATTTGCTGGTCGGGTGTAGAACAAGTCCATGGTAATGTGCCTTTCTTTCTTTGTGAGGCAAAAACAGCATAGGTAACATGGTTAGCAGAATAAGGTTCAATGTATTCATTCTCCTTTTCTGTTCTGAATATCATGGTTTGAATTCCCCGCGGAGATATGCTAAGTTTTAATGTAGCAGCTTTGTCTGTAATTCCTTTTCCGGAAAAAGCCCTTATCTGTGGAAACCTTGCCTGCAACGCCGGTTCAAAGTTGGAAGCTTCCACCACTTCAAATTGTTCCAGTTCACCGGCTGCATTAGGCAGGCTGATTACAGCAGTACGCCTGGCATTCCTGTTATCCGTAATCGAGAAAAGTTCCTGCCGCAGGGGTTCAATGTTGAGATCAAATAATTTAAATACGGTTGGAAACGAAACCCTTGAAACAGATTTATCAGTGATGATTTTACCGGTACCGGAGTTTGATGACCAATAATTGCCGTTTTGTGCCAAAGTGGAAACAGAACACAGGGCCACAATAATAAGCAGGTGGAATTTTTTCATAATTTTTATTAATGAATGTGATCAAATAAAGGTATTCAAGGAAATGGTTGGTAATTATCAGTAGGAACAGTTAGCGGATTTGCAAGCAAATATTATTCCAATATTTGTAATGGCATTTTTTTCATGTAGTTAGCGCAGCAAATTTATCACTATTTCAGCAATTTCAGATCAGGCTGGGCGTATTTATACACTTTAAAATATATCGTTGTTTTTGTCTGGTATACCCCTTCAAACTTGCTGATATCATTAATGAAATCTACCAGGTGGTTATTATCCCGGCACATTACGTCCACTTCCAGGTCGTAATCGCCGGATGTCATGGCTAAAAAGCTCACTTCCGGCAGTTTTGCAATTTTTTGGGCCACTTTTTCCTTTAAGGTGGCAGGCCTTACAAATACGGCTATATGCGCATAACACCTGAAACCCACTTTGTCCGGGTCAACCCTGCCAATAATATTGATGGTTCCGTCTTCTATCAGTTTATTGAACCGGGTACGCACCGTGCCTATTGAAACGCCCAGTTTTTCAGCAATAACAGTAAACGACATCCTTCCGTCTTTTTGCAGGAATGATAGGATGTCAAAATCAAGCTTATCTAAAACCACCTGTCCGGGCGAATTTATCATTAGTTAAAATTATACCAGGAAAATGAAAAATAATTTGTTTCGATTATCAAAAATACATTATTTTTATTTTTTCGCTTAAAAATTAAAATATTTACATTTTAGACAACCTGTTATCATGAAATACTCAGCTACACAGAATTATATCAATGGAAAGTTTACGGATGCTTCATCAGGGAGGAAACTGGATGTGGTATCTCCGCTCGACGGCAACCTGTTATCAACCGTTCCCATGTCTGTTTCAAAAGACCTGGATGATGCTGTAAAAGCAGCCAAAGCAGCCTTCCCTGCCTGGAGCCGTATGCCTATTAAAGAAAGGGTGCAGGTATTTTTCAGGTACAAGACACTGCTGGAAAAAAACCTGCAGGAACTCGCTAAGTTATGCAGTGAAGAAAACGGTAAAACCTATTCTGAATCGGTGGCTGAAATTGAAAAAAGCATTGAACTTACAGAATTTGCCACTTCATTGCCCCAATTGGTTACGGGCGAAGTGCTGGAAGTGAGCAGGGGCGTAGAATGCAGAACCGAGCATGTACCCCTTGGCGTGGTAGCCTCCATCGTGCCGTTTAATTTTCCGAGCATGGTACCCAACTGGACCATCCCCAATGCCATCGCACTGGGTAACTGCATGATCATGAAACCCTCGGAAAAAGTGCCGTTAAGCTGCGGCCGCCTGGCAGAATTATTAAAAGAAGCGGGTTTGCCGGATGGTGTTTTCAATATAGTTCATGGCGATGTGGAAATAGTGGAAGCCATTTGCGACCACCCGGGCATTGAAGCGGTATCATTTGTTGGCTCCACCAAAGTGGCTAAAATAGTTTACCAGCGTGCCACGTCTCATTATAAAAGATGCCTTGCCCTTGGCGGCGCCAAAAACCACCTGATGGTTTTGCCGGATGCTATCCCGGCCATGACGGCGCAAAATGTGGCTGCATCCATGAGTGGTTGCGCCGGACAGCGTTGTATGGCTGCCAGCGCCATGATCGGTGTTGGTAATATAGATAAGATCATAGATAAGATATGTGAAGAAGCCAGGAAAATTGTTCCGGGTGAAAACCTGGGCGCCGTTATCAATAAAGAATCGCAGCAGCGTATTGAAAAGTATATTACCGATGCAGAGCAGGATGGCGCTGTTATCCTGGTGGATGGACGCAATGCCAAAGTGCCCGGAAAAGAAAAAGGGACCTATGTTGGCCCAACCGTTATTGACCACGTGAAACCGGAAATGAGTGTAGCCCGCGAAGAGATCTTTGGCCCGGTTATTTCCATCATGCGCACCAATACCGTTGATGAAGCCCTGGCCATTGAAAATGCCAACCCATATGGCAATGCCGCCAGCGTGTTTACACAGAATGGCGGCATGGCCCGTTATATCATTGAAAGGGCCAGCGCCGGCATGATCGGTGTGAATGTAGGCGTACCGGTACCCCGCGAACCGTTTTCTTTTGGTGGATGGAATGAAAGTAAATTCGGGGTAGGTGATATCACCGGGAAAAGCTCCATTGAATTCTGGACTAAATTAAAGAAGAGCACAACCAAGTGGAATGCTGAGGCCGGAGTAAACTGGATGAGTTGATTGTTATTTTGAATTATAGATTTTGAATGTTGAATTAAACACATTTAAAATCTAAAATTCATCATTTAAAATAAATATTGAAATGTCACAAACAAAAACATTATCTGAATCAACCGGGATCATTCAGGATAATCTCGATTACACTTTATTTTCCTGGAGCAAACAGAAAGGAATTGCACCCATTGCCGTTAAACATGCCGAAGGAGTATACCTGTATGACTATGATGGCAACAGGATCATTGATTTTTCATCCGGACTGATGAATGTTAACATAGGTCACGGTGATCAGCGTATAACCGACGCCGTTGTAAAGCAGATGAAAGAAGTGAGTTATGTAACGCCAAGCTGTGTAACCAAAGTACGTGGCGAACTGGGGAAAAAACTGGCGGAGATTTGCCCGGGAGACCTGAACAAGGCATTCTTCACCCTTTGTGGCGCTACTTCCATAGAGAATGCCATCAAGCTGGCCAGGTTATATACAGGCAGGCATAAGATACTGAGCCGGTACCAGTCTTATCACGGGGCTTCCATCGGTGCCATTTCCGCCAGCGGCGACCCAAGAAGGTTGCCGGTAGATTCGCAGCAGGCGCCAAACTTCGTGCATTTCGATCTGCCATATGCTTATCGCTGGGAATACGGGGAAGAAAACCTGTTAAAAGAATCCATAGCACAACTGGAACGCATAATCGCTTATGAAGGGCCGGCCAATATTGCCGCCATTTTACTGGAAGGCGAATCAGGGTCTTCGGGTTGCCTGCAATACCCGGTTGGTTATTTGAAGGCAGTAAAGAAAATATGCGATCAGCATGGTATCCTGCTCATTATGGATGAAGTGATGAGTGGTTTCGGGCGCACCGGCAAATGGTTTGGTTTTGAAAACCACGGTATTATCCCGGATATGATTTGTATGGCAAAAGGCCTTACCTGCGGTTACCTCCCGTTCGGCTGCCTGATGGTATCTGATAAAATAGCAGCCAAATATGATGATACGGTGCTGGCGCTTGGCCTCACGTATTCGGCTCACCCGGTAAGCTGCGCTGCCGCACTGGAAACCCTGAAGATCTATGAAGAAGATAACCTGATAGAGAACGCTGTTGAAATGGGTAAATATGTATCTGCACAAGTTGAATTATTAAAACAAAAACACCCTTCTATCGGTAATTTCAGGACAACAGGCCTGCTGGGCTGCATGGAACTGGTTAAGAACCGCAACAGCAAAGAACCGATGGCGCCCTTTAATGCAAAGCCGGATGAAATGGGCGTAATGAATAAAGTGGCAGCAAAGATCAAAGAACTGGGTATGTATACGTTTGTGCGTTGGAGTTATATTTTTATAGCACCGCCACTATGTGTAACCAGAGAGCAGATAGATGAAGGGCTTGCTATTATCAGCGAAGCTTTGAAGATTGCAGATTTGGAAACAAGTTGATTTGGAGATTAATCAATTTGGAGGTGAATTGATTTGGAGATGGGTTGATGTTAGTTTGGTTGGTTCTTTATGCTGATGCTGAAGGTTATAATATCATAGCTTTTGTTGAAGTAAATCTTCTTTCCTGTTATAAATTCTTTATGGATCAAAGTTTACATATACCTGCTTCATCTTTGTACAACGATGACCTGGCCCCGGTGCTTCCGCAAAAACGTACCTGGGGAACCTGGAATTATGCAGCGTTATGGATCAGCATGAGCTTATGTATCCCCACATACATGCTTGCCAGTTCATTGATTGAAGGCGGCATGAACTGGTGGCAGGCCATCCTCACCATCTTCCTGGGCAATACGGTTGTACTCATACCCATGATACTGAACGGCCATGCAGGCGCCAAATATGGAATTCCCTTTCCTGTTTTTGCCAGGGCCAGTTTTGGTACAATTGGTGCCAATATACCGGCTTTGCTAAGAGCCATCGTTGCCTGCGGTTGGTTTGGCATACAGGCATGGATTGGCGGCTATTCCCTTTTTCTCATGCTCAACATCTGGTGGCCGGCGCTAGGTAATCTTCCTGAAATTTTTCCTGCATCATTCGGGTTACAAACCGGCCCCGCTATTTGCTTCCTTATTTTCTGGCTACTAAATATGTATGTTGTTTACCTGGGTGTGGAAAGCATTAAAAAACTGCTGGTATTCAAAGCGTTTTTTTTACCAATAGCAGCACTGGCCCTGTTGATCTGGGCAATCAACGCCGGCAACGGACTGGGGCCTATACTGCAACAACCCTCAAAGTTTACAGACTCAGCGTCTTTTTTTACTTATTTTTTTCCGGCACTAACCGGTATGGTTGGTTTCTGGGCAACCCTTTCATTAAATATACCCGATTTTACACGATACGCAAAAAGCCAGCAGGCTCAGATAAACGGGCAGGTTATCGGCCTTCCGCCTTCCATGACAATCTTTTCTTTCATAGGGGTGGTGGTCACTTCGGCAACCGTTATCATTTATGGAGAAACAATCTGGGATCCGTTGGTACTTGCCGGGAAATTTGAAAATAAGATATTGGTTAGTATCGCTATGATTGCGGTCGCCATTTCTACCCTGGCAACCAATATTGCCGCAAACATCGTTAGTCCGGCCAATGATTTTGCCAACTTATCTCCAAAAAAAATTAATTTTAGAAAAGGCGGATATATCACAGGTGTACTGGGGATTTTAATTTTTCCCTGGAAACTGATTGCCGACCCCAACGGGTATATTTTTACCTGGCTGATTGCTTATTCCAGTTTGTTGGGGCCCGTTGGCGGAATCATGATTGCTGATTATTATTTTATAAGGAAACAACAATTACATATTGCAGACCTCTATAAACACAGCGGAAGGTATGGGTTTAAGAATGGATTTAATCATGCAGCCGTAATAGCTTTGTTACTGGGGATATTACCGAATGTTCCGGGTTTTTTATTGCAGGTTAAACTCATTGATGGATCCGTATTTCCGGGATGGATTTCTCAACTGTATCATTACGCATGGTTTGTTGGATTTATTGTAAGCGGGTTATTATATTTTTTAATGATGAAAAAGAGTAAGCGTATTTTAAAAGTTGAATGATAAATATTAAATTATAAGGCCTTCATTCAAAATTCAAAATGTATAATTCAAAATATGAGCATTCTAATTAAAAACGGAAGGATTGTAACAGCCACCGATGATTATATAGCTGATATTTTTATTGAAGGTGAAACGGTTTCAGCCATTGGTAAGCAATTGACAATAAAAGCTGATACAGAAATTGATGCTTCCGGAAAATTTGTTTTTCCAGGCGGAATAGATCCGCATGTTCACCTGGATATGCCGTTCATGGGCACTTACTCCAGTGATAATTATGAAACAGGCACCCGGGCTGCTTTGTATGGCGGCACTACCATGGTTATTGATTTCATCCTGCAGAAACAAGGCAATTCGCTGCATGCAGCGCTGGAAGAATGGCAATCGCGTTCAACCGGCAATTGTGTGGGTGATTACAGTTTTCATATGGCAGTTACCGATTTCAATGATGAAACCAGGAAGGAAATAAAAGATTTTATTGAAAAGGAAGGCATCACTTCATTCAAAACATTCATGGCTTATAAAGGGGCATTGATGATTGACGACCGGCAGATGATCGGTTTGATGGAAGAAGTGAAGAAACACGGCGGGCTCATCAATGTGCATGCAACCAATGGAGATATGATCGATTACCTGGTTCAGAAACACAGGGCTGAAGGCAAAACTGCACCGTTGTATCATTATCTGTCGCAGCCCGAAGTAACAGAAGCGGAAGCCAGTGAACGTTTTGTGGATATGGCCGGCTTTTCCGGCTGTCCCGGTTATATCGTTCACCTTACCTGCGAAGGTGCCCTGAATGCGGTTAGGAATGCTACCAAAAGGAACCAGAAAGTGTTTGTGGAAACCTGTATCCAATACCTTATCCTTGATGCTTCTTTATATGAAAAAGATTTTGAAGGCGCCAAATGGGTGATGAGCCCACCGTTACGTGAAAAGAAAGACCAGGAAACCTTGTGGGCTGGTATCAACCAGGGATTGGTTCAAGTAGTGGCAACCGACCACTGCCCTTTTAAATGGGAACAGAAACTGATGGGTAAAGATGATTTTTCAAAAATACCAAACGGCCACCCGGCCATTGAAAACAGGATGGAACTGTTATTCAGCGAAGGCGTGCATAACGGCAAAATCACTTTGAACAAGTATGTTGAAGTCGCCTGTACCAATCCGGCAAAAATTTTCGGTATGTTCCCGCGTAAAGGCACCATCGCTGTTGGCAGTGATGCAGATATCGTGATCTTTGACCCAAATGAAAAACATACCTTGTCTGTACATAATCACCATATGAATGTTGATTACAGCGGTTATGAAGGATGGGAACTTACCGGGAAAGTGAAAACGGTTTTATTGAGGGGACAGATTGCTATTAATAATAATAAATGTTTACTGGAAAAGGGGTACGGGAAGTTTATCAAACGTAGTAAAGTATCGCAGGTTATTTAATATTTATTTTAAATGTTGAATGCTGAATTTAATATTAGTTAGGATTCAGTTTCATTCAACATGTAAAATTTAAAAATTTAAAATGGTAAATAATGCCAAGAATTATTAAATCTGGATTAATTCAAATGTCTCTTCCCAAAACCGAAGGCGAAGGAACCATAGAGGAAATAAAGGAAGCCATGTTGCAAAAGCATATCCCGCTTATAGAAGAAGCCGGACAGAAAGGTGTGCAGATTTTATGTTTCCAGGAGATATTCAATACTCCATATTTTTGCCCGGGGCAGGACAGTAAATGGTATGCTTCCGCTGAATCCGTACCGGGCCCAACTACAGAGAGATTGGCTGCCTATGCAAAGAAATATAGTATGGTACTCATCATCCCAGTGTATGAAAAAGAACAGGCCGGGGTGTTGTACAATACAGCTGCCGTGATTGATGCAGATGGAACATATCTTGGTAAATACAGGAAAAACCATATTCCGCATACAGGAGGTTTCTGGGAAAAATATTTCTTCAAACCCGGAAACCTCGGTTACCCGGTCTTCCAGACAAAATATGCCAAAGTGGGTGTATATATTTGTTACGACCGCCATTTTCCCGACGGTGCCCGTTGCCTTGGACTGAATGGTGCGGAAATAGTTTATAACCCTTCTGCTACCACCGTTGGCCAGTCGCAATATTTATGGAAACTGGAACAACCGGCCCATGCGGTTGCCAATGGATATTTCATGGGTTGTATAAACAGGGTAGGAACAGAAGCGCCCTGGAACCTGGGGAAATTTTATGGTACTTCTTATTTTGTAAATCCACTGGGAGAAATATTTGCATGCGCTTCGGAAGATAAGGATGAGTTACTGATTGCTGATTTTGACCTGGATTTGATTGAACAGGTAAGAAGCAAATGGCAATTCTTCCGCGACAGAAGGCCGGAAACCTACCAGGAAATAGTAAAACTGTAAATTTATTTTGAATTTTAAATGTTGAATGATCAGTATCATTTTTAACAGGAGCGCTTAAATTAAAATACAAAATTTCAAATTTGAAATAATGATTCAAAATAACCGATTAACAAAAGAACAGTACGGGCATAACTTCAGTGATATCCATCCGCCTTTTGAAACAAAGGATGCTGCATTGGTGGAAGCAAACCGTTGTTTGTTCTGCTATGATGCACCTTGCATGAAAAGCTGCCCAACCGGGATTGATGTGCCTAAGTTCATCAAGCAGATAACAACCGATAACATCAAAGGAAGTGCACATACCATTTTTCAGTCAAATATAATGGGAGCAGGCTGCAGCAAGGTTTGCCCTGTTGAAAAGTTATGTGAAGGAGCCTGTGTATATAACCTCATGGAAGAGGAGCCGATTCCAATCGCAAAACTGCAGCGATATGCTACTGAAAAGGCGCTTTATAATAAATGGCAGCTTTTCAAAAGAAAGGAGCCGGCCGGGAAAAAAGTAGCTATCGTGGGGGCAGGTCCGGCAGGGTTAAGCTGTGCGCATGTTTTATCACGGGAAGGCATAGACGTAACCATTTTTGAAAAGGAATCTCAGGGTGGCGGTTTAATGACTTATGGCATTGCAGCTTATAAGGTTACCCCGCAGTTTTGTAAAGATGAGGTTGATTATATATTGTCGTTAGGCGGCATAGAAATTCAGTATAACAAAGAACTGGGTAAGCATATTACATTAGATGAGTTGAGAAATGAATATGATGCAGTATACCTGGCATTCGGTGTTGGACTGGCACGGCAACTGGACATTCCGGGTGAAGAGCTGGAAGGTGTGGAAGATGCCATCAGTTTTATCTATGATATTCGTAGCAAAGGTTTTGATAAGGTGCCGGTTGGCGATAAGGTAGCCGTAATCGGTATGGGCATGACGGCTATTGATGCAGCAACACAGGCAAAAAGGCTGGGCGCAAAGGAAGTAACGATGTTGTATAGACGAACTAAAGATGAGATGCCCTGTACACAGGAGGAACTGGATATAGCCATGTTGGATGGTTGCGAAATAACCTGGCTGGCAGCCCCCAAAGAGATTCTTGGCAAAGATGGAAAAGTAAATGCACTGGTTGCATCAGTGATGAAACTGGGAGAGCCGGATGCAAGCGGAAGGCGTTCACCGGTGGCTACAGGAGAAACCTTTACATTGGAAGTAGATATGGTGATTAAAGCGGCCGGACAGATGCCGTTTGAAAAACTCGTTTCTGCAAACGGGCTTCAACATAAAAGCGGGAAAATATCATTGAATGGTAATGCAACCACTAACCTGGATGGCGTATTTGCAGGTGGTGATTGCGTTAATGGCGGAAAGGAAGTGGTAGATGCGGTGCAAGCCGGTAAGGATGGGGCAGCGGCCATTATAAATTATATATTTTAAATTTTTTTTCACGCAAAGGCGCAAAGTAGCAAAGTAGAAATGGTATATATATGCTAACTGAAAACGAAATTGCAAAAAAGTTAGTTGATATATGTTTTAGAATACATACAATGTATGGGCCGGGTTTATTTGAAACTGTTTATGAAGAGATAATCAGTTACGAGTTATTGAAAATAAACATGCCGTTTAAGAGGCAGCAAGCAATTCCGCTTGTTCATGAAGAAATTAAATTGGAAATTGGATTTCGTGCAGATTTTATTATTGATGATAAAGTAATAGTAGAATTAAAATCAGTAGAATCACTTGCGCCTGTTCATTATAAACAGGTTCAGACATACTTGAAATTAACTGACATTAAATTAGGATTATTGATAAATTTTAATGTGAATCTTATAAAAGATGGTATTCATCGTATTGTAAATAAATTATAAAAATGAACTTCTTGGCTTCTTAGCGGCTTTGCATGAAAATTCATTTTTATGTAACCAAAAGTAAATAAGCAGGTTCAAATATATTTGTAAATCAATGAATACCTCATAAAAAATGGCATTCATCGCATAGTAAATAAATTATAAAAATTTGCGTCTTAGCCTCTTAGCGGCTTTGCGTGAAAATCTCACATTATGGCAGACTTAAGTACAAACTTTCTAGGTATCAAATCTCCCAACCCATACTGGCTGGCGAGTGCACCTCCTACTGATAAAAAAATTAATGTACTCCGTGCTTTTGAAGCAGGATGGGGCGGCGTAGTGTGGAAAACGCTGGGGTCACAGGTAAAAAATGTGTCATCCCGTTATTCTGCTGTTAATTTCAACGGAACCAGGGTAATGGGGTTCAATAATATTGAACTGATTTCTGACCGCCCCCTGGACATTAACCTCAGGGAAATAAAGGAATGTTTAAAAGAATTTCCCGACAGGGCGATGATCGTTTCCCTCATGGCTGATAATGACCGGAAAAGCTGGCATGAACTTATAAAAAAAGTGGAAGATACCGGTGCACACGGGCTTGAACTGAATTTTGGCTGCCCGCATGGTATGACGGAAAGGGGCATGGGGGCAGCAGTTGGACAAGACCCTGAAATTGCCCGTATGGTGGTAGAATGGGTAATGGAAGCGGCAACCATTCCGGTAATTACCAAATTAACACCTAATGTACATTCTGTTGTGCCAACCGGGAAAGCAGTAGTGGAAGCCGGTACCAATGCCTTATCGCTGATCAATACCATACAATCCGTTACAGGCATCGACCTCGATACCTTTGTGCCCAACCCATATGTAGCCGGTAAGAGTGTATTTGGCGGTTATTGCGGGCCGGCTGTAAAACCAATCGCCCTGAAATTCCTGGCTACCATTTCCCAAAATGAAACAACCCGCAAAGTTCCCATTTCGGGAATTGGCGGCATCAGTACATGGAAAGATGCAGCCGAGTTCATGTTGCTGGGATCAACATCTGTGCAGGTTTGTACGGCAGCTATGAAACATGGTTTCCGCATCATTGAAGACCTGTGCGAAGGACTAAGCAACTGGATGGATGAAAAAGGATTTGCAACAATCTACGATTTTATAGGTAAATCAGTTCCCACACTTACGCATTGGGAAGACCTGGATATCAATTATCATCATATTGCCAAAATAGATCAGGATAAATGTATTCACTGCGGTCTTTGCTATATAGCTTGTGAAGACACATCACACCAGGCTATCAACCTGGAATACGGAAAGCCATATAATACATATACAGTTAAGGATGCGGAATGCGTTGGGTGTAACCTCTGCCAACTGATGTGCCCGGTAACCGGTTGTATAACCATGGAAGAGCACCGCGTAGCCCCTGAATATATCAACTGGAAAGACTGGCAGGCAAAAGGGCTTCCGCTGAACGATCATTGATACGATTCTGTCATTTAAGTGTACATTAGCGTATGATACAGGCTGGAAAGTATTTTATGAAGCATGCTGAATCAGTTTTTTTAATAGCAGCATTAATATGGCTGTTCTTCATGCAGCCCAATGAACCGGAAGTATCCCTGTGTTTTTTCAGGTGGCTTGGAATTGCCTGGTGCCCCGGTTGCGGGATTGGTCATTCAATTCATTATGCATTACACGCACAATTTGAAACATCTGTGCATCATCACATACTCGGGATACCAGCCATAGTGCTGATGATGTACCGGGTGATGCAACTACTTATCATTCGTAAACAACCATTCATATGAACCAAAACCTTGTATCACTTATACCGGCAGTGGAACCCGATGAACTGGCTTACCTGCAGCAGGTAACCGGCGGGCTCACCGAAGATAAACTGAAACTGTTCATAACTATTTATAACGGTAAAAGGAAAAAAGCCGAGATCATACTGATATGTACACTGCTTGGTTTTGTTTGTTGTGCCGGCATTCAAAGGTTCCTTGTTGGCCAGATCGGTATGGGGATTTTGTACCTGTTTACCGGCGGGCTTTGCCTGATAGGCACAATCGTAGATCTCATTAACCATAAGCAACTGGCTTTTGAATATAACAGGCAGATGGCCGATGAGTCGATGGCCCTGGTGAAAGGGTTTTAATCAAGCGGTTTAAGGCAGGTACTGGGTATGAATCCATAGGTATATTCATCCCTGGAGTTTTTGAATTCAACCTGGATGAAATTTTTGAGTGTACGCGTTCCCGTTACCACATCATCCTTTACCAGGTATGCTTTCCTGGTTTTACTCCCCATTTTCGGGCTATTGTAAAAATTTGCCTTGTTGCAGGTTACTTTCCACTTCTTTTCTTCGTATTCCCTGTTGATATTGAAATCGGAAAAAAATATGATTCCCATTTCTTCAGATTCAATGATGGTTTCTTTAATATCTAATTCCGGTTCTGTATTATGGTAACTGATCTGCTTTTCCCGGCTGAGGAACCAGTCTTTTTTAGCCGTATCATAAATAAATTGGTAATCATAACCCCATCGCCAGTTGCTTCCGCCATAAAATGAAATGCTGAAACCATTGTTTTCGATTTCAGTTTTTTCGTAAGGGTCACCAAACACACCGCCGCATTGGCGGCACATCACCATATTGTCGTTTCTTTTTACAAGCGTATAGTTTCCTGCTGAGTTGCCGGTAAGTAACAATGCCGGCCTTTTGGGTTCAGTATCCGTTATGCTGTCTTCTCCGGCAACTTTCAAAACCAGGATGGCATCTTCCCTGCTGTCAATGTCAAGGAAACCAGTGGCAAAATCAAGCAATTCGTATCCTGGAAGGATAAACGGTTTCAATGATGCAGGTAATTGTTTTTCCTGTGCAATAGCACCTTTATATATAAATACATTTACCAGGATAAAAACAACAAGGCTTACAACAAAAAACTTGGGTTTAGCCATGCCAGTTAATTTTAGGTATACTGATGAAGAGTGCCTTGCTTTACAGCAATAAGCCAGTTACCGGAATTTTATTTTTTCATAAACCGCCTGAGTATCACCTGTCCTTCATGTTCGGCCCTTATCAGGTAAATGCCGGTGGCAAAATTCTCTATAGGAATTTCCAGGAGGCTATTTCCGCCTGCTGCTAATTTTCTGGTTGCTGCATACATTATTTTACCGGTTGCATCCATTATGCTGAAACTGGTATTTCCTGCTGCGGGTTGTTGCACCTGCAGTGAAAGCTTGTCTGCAGCCGGGTTTGATAACACCGTTACCGTAAATGCTCCGGAACAGGTATATTTTAGGGTTACAACAGGGCTGTAGGTGAAACTGCCGCCTGTTTGTATCATTTTCATCCTGAAATAATGGTTGGCAGATGCAGGAAGGTTTGCACTAAACTGGTAAGCAGCACCGGAAATGCTATTGCTGCTTTTAACGGAGCCTGCCTGTGTAAAGTCTGTACCATTGCTGCTGTATTCAACCTGGTATTCCTGCATATTTTCTTCCTGGCTGCTGTTCCAGGTAACAAGAGCTTTGCAGCTACCGGCGGCCCTGGCATCAAATTTCACCAGTTTTACCGGAATAACGCCGCCATTGGTAATGCTTCCTGTTGCGTTAAGCACCCAGTTATTCGGGTCAACCACAACGCCATTAGCAGTTTTAGGATAATAAAATTTAAACTGCTGGTTGTTGGTCATTACATTCGCTTTCACAATGGTATCGCCCTGTGCGGAAGTAATCCTGAATTCGAACAATCCCCTGAAAAATGATGTTACATCAGGGGCGCTGGTTGATTCGTTTACAATGAGTATTAACGTATCCAGCCCCTGTTTCAGGTAAGTGATGTTAAATGTAGGGTAACCTTCACCGTAATACCACTGGTTGAAGAAATCCGTGAAACTCCTCCCGCAGGTTGTTTCCGCTACCGTTTTGAAATCTTCGGCTGTAGCGACACCATTCTTATATTGTTGCTGAAAATTTTTAAGCGTATTGAAAAACAATGTGTCATCCTGCATTTCAAAACGCAGGTTATGAATGATGGCAGACCCCTTATTATAACTTAACCGGCTGCTGAAAATCCTGTTCTCATCATATAGCGAAGCATTGGGAACAAACACACTTCCGGTAGGGGAGCTCATTACACTGTTGTGTACACTTTGCATGTAAGCGGCAGCGGTAGTGGTAGTATATAATGCCGGCAGTTTCTCCACCGACAGGTATTCGCAGTAACTGGCAAAGCCTTCATTCAGCCATATATGGTTCCAGGTTGCACAGGTTACATTATCTCCCCACCATTGATGCCCCAGTTCATGGGCTATCAGCGATGTGCCAAAACTGTTCATGGTGCTCATGGTCTGGTGTTCCATTCCGCCGCCTATGGAAGCCTGCGCATGGCCGTATTTCTCGTCTTTAAATGGATACAGACCGAACAACTCGCTGAATTTTTCAATGAATGCCGGCGTTTTGTCAATATTGGTTTTTACCGAATTAAAATAAGTGACATTATCGGCAATATAATTCAGAACAGGAATGGAATCGGGGGCCATCGCCAGGGGTTTGGCATAATTTGTATACTCCATGTAATTTCCAATCGCAATGCTCGGCAAATAGTAATTCATGGGATAACGGGTTTTCCATTTATATAGTTTGCGGTTATTCGGACTGTCAACCGTTTCAATCAGCAGCCCGTTTGCTCCCACTTTATTAAAAGCGCTTGTAGTGATCCAGATATCCGTTGAATCAATTTTATCTGATAAAATCTGTTTTGCCGGAAACCATTCCCTGGCCTGGTAACTTTCAGAGAGGGTAGCTGTATAAGTGAGGCCATTGCTGGCGACGGTTCCGGCAAAAACGCCACCTGAACCGGCTGTGCCATTATAATAAAATACGGCCGTTACGGTAGTTCCTGCCGGTAAAACAGGTGAAAGGGGAACATATATAAAATCAGAACCCCGGGTGAAAACCCGTTTAGTGCCGTTTATATATACCGAGTCAACAATCATATTATTTCTCAGCTCAATGATAAATGAATCAAGGGGCTGCAATGCGATAGCACGAGTGGTGGATGTTCCGGAAAGGAACCGGCTGCCGGCTTCTGCATTCAGGTCTATCTTCAGGTATTTGATATCATATTTTTCCATGGATGGGTACTGGTAATACAGTACCTGCTGCTCCCTGGAACTGATATTGGCATGGTTGCATTTTTCCCTGCATGCCGGGTTGTCTTCCAGATCCTGCTGGGCAAAAACACTAATAGATATAAAAAAAAGAAAGAGCGGGAACAGTAATTTATACATGAAATTATTTTTGGCTGCTAAAGATAGCGATACTGCCCCGATTTTGAACCCGGCAATTCAATATATTTACAAAAAATAAGCAAGTGAATATCAACAAAAACCGGCTTCAGCAGCATTTTGAAGCAATGAGCCTGGTAGGTAAAATTGGTGAAACCGGCACCTGCAGACCAACCATGACGGCATTGGAAAAAGAAGCGTTTACCCTTGCTGCAGGCTGGATGCAGGATGCAGGCATGAAAACACATATCGATCATTTTGGCAACCTTATTGGCAGACTGGAAGGCAGTAACCCCGGTTTATCTGTCCTCATGATGGGCTCGCACCTCGATTCCCAGCCTTATGGTGGAAGGTTTGATGGCGTTGCCGGTGTTCTTTGTGCCATTGAAGCAGTGAAAGCGATTACGGAAATGGGGCTTAAACCTGAAAGAAGTATAGAAGTGGTATCGTTTGCCGATGAAGAGGGCTGGCGCTTTACCAAAGGGCTTTTTGGTTCCAGGGGCATATTAGGAAAGCTTGAGCCGGGCGAATTGCAGCGAAAGGACAAAGATGGCATCACGCGGGAACAGGCATTGATTGATTTTGGATGCGATCCGCAGAAATTCAGGGAAAGCGAATATAAACCCGGCAGCATACATTGTTTCCTGGAATTGCATATTGAACAGGGGCCCGTATTGGATTTGGCCGGTAAACCGATTGGCGTTGTTTCCGGAATTTCCGGGCCTTTATGGCTTACCGTTAAGTTAAAGGGTATGGCCGGGCATACAGGCTCCGTGCCGATGCCGCTTAGGAAAGACGCATTACTGGGCGCTGCAGAAATCATTGTTGCCGTAAATGAAATTGCCACACAGGTTCCCGGGAACCCTACTGTTGGTACGGTGGCCACCATCAATGTATTTCCCGCCAGCCGAAATATCATAGCGGAAGAATGTGTGTTTACGGTAGACCTGAGGGATATAGACCTCGACAGGCGTAACCGGTATGAAAAACAATTAAGGGAAAGGATAGCTGAAATAACAGCAAAGCATAAACTAAGTTATGAGATAACGGAAGATACCAATAGTGAACCAAGATATTGTGCCGGATGGATCAAGGAGATCATCGGTGGCCAATGCAAAGCCCTTGACCTGGATGCGCCGGAACTGATGAGCGGCCCTTTTCATGACGCCCTCGCCCTTTCTTATGCCTGCGATTACGGGATGATATTTGTTAGGTGCAAGGATGGCATCAGCCATAACCCGCTTGAGTATGCTTCATACGAAGACCTTGCCCTGGGAGCAGAAGTGCTTTTTGGAACTGTCCGTAAAATATTGAATGTATAGGTTATCTTATAATCAGAAATTAAGGAGTTTGAATAATAAGGGTTTCCGGGACAACCGGCTGTTTCCGGCATTACGTTGCATGTCCCTCATTTCCATCCTTTCATAGAGGTTCAGGTAAACAGAACCCTCGGTGTTTCCGGCTTTAGCCTTCTTGATACCGGAACCGTTTTTTTGAAACAGGTGGATGAAACCTGTAATTAAACGATTCATCATATGCTGTTGGTTTGGTGTACGGATATATTCCGGACTATTTACAGATATCGTCCGGGTTTAGCTGAGGCGGGATTCAGGTAAGTATATTAGGTTTTGATTTAACGTGTTTTTATCCGAAAAATTGCATAAGGCTGATAAATGTTTACACAATATGTTTTTTTACAATGGCTTATGTTCAATGGTTTTCCATCAGTTACCAATAAATACCTGTTTAACGGATGCGCCGGTTTTACTGATTACCCGTAAGAAATGAATTCCGTTTGCAATACCAATTGTTGGTATTTCCAGGAAATGCCCCTTTGCACCGGTATGAAACAACTTTTGCCCTGAAGGGTTTACAAGGATGACCTCATCTCCGGGTTCTAATCCGTAAATACCAAGGATGTTTTTGGCAGGATTATTCACCAGGTTCCATCCGCCAGCGCGTTTATTGGATGTTTTAATGATGGAAGAATGTTGAAACCTGCCGTCAGTTTCCATCATTTTTAACCGGTAATAATTTAAGCCATTCAGCGGCTGCCTGTCGAGTATGAAATAGTCCCTGGTAAGGGAAGAGAATCCGGCAGCAGGTACTTCACCTATTTCATAGAATTGGTTTCCATTGGCCGATCTCTCCAGTTTGAAAACCGATGTATACGCTTCTGAATAGGTTTTCCAGTATATCTTATTGCTGGTTACGTTATTTAGCACCCGGATGGTTCCGAAATGTACGGGAACCGGGGCTGTAATGGTGAAACCGGCCGTGTAATTTTCAGGGTTATTGTTATTGTTGTCATATTTCGTGGTGCCGCAACCGTTACCTGCATCCTGGCCTGTATATTCATAATAAACTTCCAGCGTATATACACCCGGCGGGTAGTTGGTCAGGTCAAAGTTTACAGCTACACCATTGCCCGGGTTTTGCCATTTCTGGTCGCCGGCAGTACAGCATCCGCCTCCGCTTTGAGGGCTGAAAGAACCAAAAAAGCTTCCGCATGACGGAGCAAAACAGTCAGAATAAAATCCAAGCTGCACTTGTGTGAATACTGGCGAAGCCGGTCTTGATCCGGCCGGGTAAACCGTAAAATTCATCGTTCCGGAACATACGTTGTCAGAACCGCCCTTGAAGGTCTTAATTTCTGAACCGGTGATTCTAAGGTTACCCGAAAGCTGTTCAAAAACCCCGAAATTGCTTCCCTGGAAGGTTAGAGAACCAATATCCTGTCCAAGCCCCGGAGCCGTATTGTTATAGAAAGAACTGCTGCCGTTTACATGAACGTATACAGCCGATGCATACAGGCCAAATTGAGCCATTGAACATTTCATTGCCAGGGAAATGATCCCGGAAAGCAGTAGTTTTTTTACCATTACCATACATTGTTTATACTATAAAAATAATGCTAATCAGCATATAAAAACAACTGTGTTTGAAAGATTGAAAATGGAATGATTTTATCATTCAGCCGGGTTGATTTTTTAGCTTTTTATTAGAATTTCTATAAGCTGAACAGGGTATGCCATATGCCAGAATCACTATATTTGTCTTTAAATCAAAAAGAAAATTATGAAGAAATATTACCTGCTCATGGCATTTGTGTTACCTATGCTTGCTTCTGCACAAATGCAGAAAACCGGTAACCTTACCATTTTTTCAGAAGACGGATATAAGTTTTTCCTGGTGCTTAACGGAGAAAAGCAGAATGATGCCCCGCAGGCGAACCTTCGCCTGGAAGAATTGGCACAACCTTATTACAATGCTAAAGTGATATTTGAAGATCCGGCTATTGCACCGATATCAAAAAACAACCTGCTGATAGCAGATGCCGATGGAGTGATGATGGATGTTACCTATAAGATAAAAGTTGACAAACAAAAAAAGGCGAAACTCAATTACTATTCATCCATCGAGGTGAAGCAGGATTATATTCCACCGGCAGGTGTACATGTTTACCATTATGGCAGGCCTTCATCTGTGCAGGTAAGTAACGGCACCATCCTTACAACCACTACAACATCTACAACCAATGGTGTAAATGCAAATGTTAATATCAATGGTGTCAGCATGAATGTTTCAGTAAACGACCCTGTATTTTCAGAAACAGTTACCACTACCACCACCACTACCAACTCAAACAGTAATTCAAACAGCAATACCAACAGCAATGGCGGAAACGGATGTAATGGCTGGCCTATGAACGCTTCCAATTTTGCCGCAGCAATAAAATCCATCAGTAACAGCAGTTTTGATGAAACCAGGCTTTCCACTGCTAAAAACATTTCATCCAAGAATTGCCTGTCAAGCGACCAGGTAGTTAAAATCTGTAACCTGTTCAGTTTTGAAGATTCAAAGCTGGCATTTGCAAAACATGCATACAGCCGCACTACTGATCAGAAGAATTATTTCAAGGTAAATGAGGTATTTTCATTCGACAGCAGCAAAGAAGATTTGAATAACTTTATCGGCAACGAATAATAGAATTGTAAGTGATTGAAAGCCTCCCGGTCTTACTGGCCGGGAGGCTTTTCATATACGATGCCCAGGTTTTCAAAAAAAGATTGTTCATCTGTTTCTATAACCTGTCCGGGTTGCATGCCGTTTAGCGTGATCCCTTCAATGGAAACCCTGATCAGCCGCTTACAACGGTGCCGGATAGCTGCTATCATTTTCCGTACCTGCCTGAATTTGCCTTCTGTGAGCGTTATTAAAACCCAACTGTGTTTGCCGTAAGAATCCGTATGGTTTACTGCGTTGTAGAGGGGTTGGGGATCCGTTACCAGTTCAGCTTCGCAGGGTGGAGTAGTGTACACAGATCCACCCCTGATCCTGATATCCACGCCGGTTCTCAGTTTTTCCAGGTTATCATGGCTTAGAATATTGTTTACCTGTACCAGGTAAACCCGTTTGTGTTTTTTCTCTCCCTGGAAAAGCAGCCTGGTAACCTTTTTGTTGGTAGTGAGTAAAAGAAGCCCTTCAGAATGATTGTCGAGCCTGCCGATTGCATGCGTGCCTTCCGGGAATTGAAAATCCAGGTTACCCAGTAAATTAACGGGATGGCTGCTCAGGAATTGAGATACCATATTTACCGGCTTGTTGATGATGAAGTAACGATGGGTTTGCGTCATTGTTAATTCCTGTTCATGTAAAACGGTTAAATATACTGCAAATTCAATCTACATAACGCAGTTTATAAGATGTTCGTTGTAGCTTTACCAATTTCTTACAGGATTACGATGATGCAATGCTACGGTATTTTATGCAAGCTGATATTATCGCTGATTTGTTTTGCCATACAAACAGATCTGCGGGCTCAATGTGCAGCACCAATAAATTCATATCCATATTCAGAAGATTTTGAAACTGGTAATGGTAACTGGGTGCGCAGCAGTGCAGATCATTGGGAATGGGGACAAATCATATCAAAACCGGTAATAACGTCAGCCTCTTCGGGTAACCGGTGCTGGGTTGTTGGTGGTTTTTCAGGAAGTTCCTATAACAGCGGCAGCTCAATTTTACAAAGCCCCTGTTTTGATATTTCCTCCCTGGCTGATCCGGAAATTTCTTTTAAAATTTTCTGGGAAACAGAAAGGAGGTTTGATGGATTGGGATTACAATATTCTACGGATGCAGGATTAAACTGGAACAACCTGGGATCAGTGAATTCTAACAGCAATTGCGAAGGAACCAACTGGTTCAACTTCGATCCGGTTAATTTCGTGGGTGGGCCGGGCTGGACCGGCAATATCCAGGTTACATCGGGCAGTTGTGTGGGCGGCGGCGGTAGCGGATCATGGCTAACGGCAAGGCATAGCCTTTCTTCACTGGCAGGAGCCACATCGGTATTGTTCAGGTTTACTTTTGCGGCAGGAACAACCTGTAATGATTTTGACGGAGTAGCCATAGATGATGTAAGGCTGGGTGAAGCTGTTCCGGATAGTGCAGGCTTCGATTATACATGCAGTGCTGGTGCCACTGCTGCTTTCACCAGTTCTGTCATAGGATGTAAAACAGGCTTAACATGGGATTTCGGCGATCCGGCATCAGGGCCTGATAACATTTCCAGCCAGGATAATCCATCCCATGTATTTTCTGCACCGGGAAATTATACGGTTTCCCTTACTGTGAATTTTTTTTCAGGAGCTTCCATTGTAGTACGAAAGCCCATAACGGTAGTTTCTGTATCTGCCAGCATTTTAAATACGATAAAATGCAAAGCTGATCAAACCGGTATCATTTCCGTTCAGGTAAATCCACCAGGTACATATAATTATAGCTGGGATACCAGTCCCGCACAAACCACATCAACTGTCAGTGGTTTAGGAGCAGGTACTTATACTGTTATCGTGAGTAGTGCCGGAAGTTGTGCCGTTTCTGTACCGGTTTTGCTTACAGAACCTCCATTGCTAACGCAAAGCATCAGCATTACCGATGCAACCTGCGGATCAGGGAACGGATCTATCACCGCAACTGTTTCGGGAGGAACCATACCATATAGCTATACATGGTCAAACGGAACCGTTCTGCCTACTGCTGCTAATCTTTCCCCGGGAGCATATTCACTCACTGTGCTTGATGCCAATGGCTGTTTCATACGTACTGTAAATTTGCAGGTGAATAATTCAAATATTCCGGTCCGGGTGTTTTTAGGCAATGATACAACCATCTGTCCCGGTGAAAAACTGGTGCTTGACCCCGGAAATCATACAACCTATTTATGGCAGGATAATAGCAATGCACCCTTTTACCAGGTAACAACAACCGGGTTGTATGCCGTTACAGTTACGGATGCGTCGGGTTGTACCGGTTCTGATAGCATCCAGGTTACGGTTGATTGTACCGGGGTTTATTTCCCATCTGCGTTTACACCTAATGCTGATGGAACGAATGATTGGTTCGGGCCATTACCCCTCACCGTGATACCTGCCTTAAGCAATTACCGGCTGAATATTTATGGCCGCTGGGGACAACTTGTATTCTCTTCTACAGACCCATACCAGAAATGGGATGGGATATATAAGGGGAAATATGCCCATCCGCAGGTTTATACCTGGGTTGCTACTTATACTATCGGGAACCGCATCACAGAAACGCAAAAAGGCACTGTTACTATCATCAGGTAATCAGGATATGATCAGCCGAGGTTTTTCTTCATCCACTCATCCTGGGAGTTGGCGTGTTGTTCTACAGTGAGCTGGCTTTCTATTTTGCGCTGGCCTTTAATGATAGACTTTGTTACCATTGCGTGTTCAATCATTTCATTTTCTTTCATGCCCATCAGTTTCATCATGGGGATCAGTTTTTCACTGCCAAAATGTTTGAACAGCGGCTCATCCAGTGCGCTGTAAACAGGGATTTTTTCAAGGCCCCAGCCTTTTACCAGTTCTTCTTCCCTGGTATAAAGCGGGTAATGTTCTGTAAATACAGGTATAATATTTTGTAAGATGGATGCATTTAGTTGTTTTGTTTCCATGATCCTGTCTGCTGAAGCACCATGTTCCTGGAAATAATTCCTGAAAGCCGTAGCTGTGTCACTGAACCAGGCGATAAAAACATATGAGTCGTTTTTTTGAGAAAGTTCCAGGCAGGCATGCATTTTGGCAATAGTGGTCATATAAGCCCGGTCGGAAAACAAAAGCCCTTCCGTATCCTCCTCTTTCTTTCCAAATAATCCGGAAAACATAATTGGTAGATTTTTTATTTACAAATGTATCAAATACTTCAACATTTCAATAGATGAACAACCTGTCGCCTGTAATTTGCTTTATCTTTACTGCAAGGATAATCAAGATGGCTGAGAAAAATAAAAAAACACCGGTAACTGTTCATACCGGCGAATTCATAGAAGTGTTTGGTGCGAGGGAACATAACCTTAAGGGTATTGATATAAGTATTCCCAAAAACAAACTGGTTGTATTTACAGGCGTTAGCGGAAGCGGAAAATCTTCCCTTGCTTTTGATACCATTTACAATGAAGGCCAGCGCCGGTATATGGAAAGCTTTTCTGCATATGCCCGTCAATTTGTGGGAGATATGGAGCGGCCGGACGTAGATAAGATAACCGGGCTGTCTCCCGTAATTTCCATTGAACAGAAAACAACCAATAAGAATCCCAGGAGTACTGTTGGAACCATCACGGAGATTTATGATTTCCTTCGATTGCTGTTTGCCCGTGTAGGGGAAGCATACAGTTATAATACCGGGAAAAAGATGACAAAGTTCAGCGAAGAGGAAATCGTACAGTCTGTATTCAGCAAATTCAATAAAAAGAAAATCAGTTTGCTGGCGCCGCTGGTGCGGGGCCGTAAAGGACATTACCGCGAACTCTTTGAAGATATCAGGAAGAAAGGATTTCTTAAAGTGCGGGTTGATGGAGAAGTGAAGGACCTTACCCCAAGGATGCAGGTTGACCGGTATAAGATTCATGATATTGAAGTGGTGGTAGACAGGTTGCAGGTAACAGATGACATGAAACTGCGTTTAAGCCAGAGCGTACAAAAAACATTACTATTGGGTAAAGACCTGCTTTTTCTGCTGGTAAATGATGACAATAAACTTATCCAATACAGCAAAAAACTGATGTGTATTGATACCGGCATCAGCTATGAAGAGCCATCTCCCAATGCGTTTTCCTTTAATTCACCGTATGGGGCATGCCCTTCCTGCAAAGGCCTTGGCACGGTATACCAGGTTAATTTGGATGCGGTGTTGCCCGACAGGAACCTCTCGGTAAAAGATGGCGCCATCATACCATTGGGTGAAGAAAGGGAAACACATGTTTATAAACTAGTACAACAGTTAGCTAAAAAATATAAGTTCAGTTTGGACAGGCCGGTTAAGGATCTTTCACAGAAAGCGATTAATATATTGCTTTACGGAAAGGAAGATGGACAGGATTCGGGCAGTGAACCGCTTGACTTGGATGCACAGGAAAATGGCAACGGTATATACGAAACGGAATTTGAGGGGGTTGTTAACATGGTTACCCGCTGGTTTGCGTCTAACAATACCAGTGAGGCTGTAAGGGATTGGGCAGAACGCTTTATGAAATTAAAGCCCTGTGACACCTGTAACGGAACCAGGTTACGCAAAGAAAGCCTTTGGTTCAGGGTAGATGAGAAAAATATTGCCGGTTTAGGTGAGATGGACCTTGATGAACTGGCAGGATGGTTTAAAGGATTGGAAAAAAGGCTGTCGGATAAACAGAATGCCATAGCAAAAGACATCCTCAAAGAAATTAGGGAACGGTTACAATTTTTGCTGGATGTGGGCCTGACCTATTTAACACTCAATCGTCCGTCAAGAAGTCTTAGTGGGGGCGAATACCAGCGTATCAGGCTGGCAACACAGATCGGTTCTCAGTTACAGGGCATAACATATATTTTAGATGAGCCGAGTATCGGTTTGCACCAGCGCGATAACCAGCGCCTAATTACCGCTTTGCAGAACCTGCGTGATATTGGCAACAGTGTGCTGGTAGTGGAACATGATAAAGATATTATGCTGGCAGCAGACCACCTGGTTGATATCGGCCCCGGCGCCGGTAACCATGGCGGAAGGGTAGTTACCGAAGGAACACCTGCCGACGTATTGCGCTCTTCATCAGAAACAGCCATGTACCTTAACGGGAAGAAGCGGATAGAAGTGCCAACAGAAAGAAGAAAGGGTAACGGAAAGCACATTGTTTTGAATGGCGCATCCGGTAATAACCTGAAAAATGTGAACGTTACATTTCCTTTGGGCAAACTGATACTGGTTACCGGTGTAAGCGGAAGTGGTAAGTCAACACTGATCAATGAAACCTTATATCCCCTGCTGCATACATATTGCTATAAAAGCAAGGGGGATGCCTTGCCGTATACATCCATCAAAGGCCTTGATAATATTGATAAAGTGATTGAAATTGACCAAAGCCCGATAGGAAGGACGCCCAGGAGCAACCCGGCAACCTATTGTGGTTTCTTTACAGATATACGTACATTATTTGCTTCTGTGCCCGAAGCAAAGATCAGGGGATATGCCGCAGGCCGTTTTTCATTCAATGTAAAAAGCGGCAGGTGTGATGTTTGTGAAGGAGGTGGTATGCGGGTTATTGAAATGAACTTCCTGCCTGATGTACATGTTCATTGTGAAAAATGCAACGGGAAACGATATAACCGGGAAACACTTGAAATTAGGTACAAAGGAAAATCTATCAGTGATGTACTAGATATGACCGTTGATGATGCGGTTGAATTTTTCAATGCGGTACCTTATATCTACCGAAAAATTAAAGTGTTGCAGGAAGTTGGGCTCGGATATATTACCCTGGGGCAAAGTGCTGTTACATTGAGTGGCGGCGAAGCACAGCGTGTAAAACTGGCAACAGAATTAGGGAAACGGGATACGGGTAAAACATTTTATATACTTGATGAACCCACTACCGGGTTGCATTTCCAGGATATACAGCATTTGCTGGATGTGTTGAATAAGTTGACAGACCGTGGCAATACGGTACTGGTAATAGAACATAACCTGGATATGATTAAAGTGGCAGACCATATCATAGATATTGGCCCAGAAGGCGGATCGGGCGGTGGCAGGGTATTATTTGAAGGAGTACCGGAAGCGATGAAATCAGTTAAGGAAAGCTTCACGGCAAAATTTTTGAAACACGAATTGTAATAACAAGATCCTGTATCCAGTATCCCGCATCCAGTATCCAGTATCTTGCATCCTGCATCCCGCATCTTGTATCCCGCTCCTGACATAAAAAAGAAAATCCACGTCGCAAAGAACATGGATCATCTTTTCAATCAACCGTAAATGAAGGGTAGGACTAGCTGAATGCTGTTGTAAAAAATAAGGCAAAGCATAGGAACGAAATTATTTCTTGTGGTTTCAGAGTTAAACAATGTGTATTAAAATTCACTTTGGTCTCCGGGGGTTGTAACTTCTGTTGTATACTTTGCACTTATTTCTATCAATCATTATTTCTTTGTTATGATATGTTTTTTAGTTTAGTAAAATGAAGGGCACCTTCTCTGGCTCCTTGCCCTGATTTCTTCTTCGCTTCCTACCTCGCCAAGCCTTATACCGAGTTTAAGTACGAAAGAAAAATAAGCATCCATATTCCTCGATTGTCCGCGTTGTGTTCCAGGCTCATACCTGTTAACTCCGGGTGTTACAATACCAACCGTTTTGTCGTGTATTTGCCGGGCAATGGCCGCATCTGCAGGGCTCAGGTGCAGGTCAAAGTAGTCGGGATCTATGTAAGTGGTACTTACATCATCCATATAATCTGTAAACGTTTTCCTGTATAGCAGCTCGGGGCTCAGGTTAATCCTTTCGCTCATCCTCACTTTCACACCCAGGCCCATAGGTATGTTGAACTGGGTTAGTGAATAAGGTTTCTTTTCCGGGTATTCGGGAAATCCCTGGCCTTCTGTTTTTAAAGGATGCAGCCTGTACCATTGTTTATCACCGTTGATATCTGTGATGGATCCTTTCGGGTCGAATTTGAAAATACCTACACCGATGAACCCATAAGGCTTGAATCGCGGCGTATAGTCTTCATACCTGTTAAACATCATCGTCGGGAATAATTCAATGGCGGCATATGCTTCCCATACATCGCTTTTAAAATCAAGGTTTCGTTGCTTTCTCCACAGTTCATTCACACCGGTTGTATTGATGATGTTGTCTCTTCCTTCCACATAGGTATACTGTGCGGCAAGCCTTACCCCAAGCCAGTCGCTCGGGTAAGCCGAAATGAAAGCCCCTTTCATCATCTTTGTCAACTCAAGGTTTACATCTTTTATGAAATGGGTGCCATAACCTGCATTGCCTCCCAGGTCGCCCAGGAAAAATGTTGGCCCGAAGTTCAATCCTGTTTCCCATCTTACTTTGCCGGTAAAAAAGCCCATGTGTTGTGCATGTATATTTGTATGTGCACTGAGGCTAATTGTATAAAGCAGCAGTATTTTGGATACAGCAGTACGTAAAGATGTTTTCATCAGGCACGGTTTAGTCTAATGCTGGTGTACAGATTAACATATGCATGATTAGTGCATATATATAACTAAACGTAAGCCTCCTGTAATTATTGTGTAAATGAATTTATCTTTTCAGGCACATTTCCACATGCGGTATACCGTCTTCCATGTATTCAGGGCCACACTGCATAAACCCGAAGGAAGCATAAAAGTTGAAAAGGTATTTTTGTGCGCCAATCCTGATATCCTTTACATCGAATTGGGCGAATGTTTTTTCAATAGCCAGTTTCATCAGTTTCCTCCCGGCGCCTGTTCTCCTGTATTCCGGGTTGGTTACAACCCTTCCGATGCTGGCTTCTTCATAGGAAAGCCCCGGTGGAAGTATCCTTGCGTAGGCAACGAGCGTACCGTTTTCCCATCCGCATAAATGAAAACTTTGCTGGTCTTTACCATCCATGTCCAGGTAAACGCATTGCTGCTCCACAACAAACACTTCGCTTCTCAATTTCAGGATGCTATACAGTTCCTGTGCCGATAAGCCTTTAAATGGCTTGTATTCCCAGTTCATCGTTTCCATATTACATGATATTGTTTTTTTCGGGATCCATTTTATGCTGCATCAGCATGGCAATGGATAAAGCCCGTTGTTTGGCAAGATTTGCTTTGTCACCGCTATACAATTCATCCAGCGTTGTATTGAATATATTCAGCCATGCGTCAAAATGTTTCTTCTGTAATGGATAAATCCTATTCAGGGCGTAGTGTACATCCATGGCATTATGCGAATAAACAGGATTGTCGAGCAGGATGGTTTCCCAGAAATCTGTAATCAGCGGTATATGCTTTTCCCAGTTGATGGTAACAATTTTATTGAAAATAACACCGATAGTTTTGTCTGTCTTCACCCTTTCATAAAATAGCATGATGAATCGCTCTATATCATTACGTGAACTTATATCTCTTTTAATATCCATATTTGTCTTTCCATTTTTCTTTCAGGAATTTCCTTATTTCATCTTCCCTCGGATTGGGCTGGGGGTTGTAAAACCTTTTACCGTCCAGTTTTTCGGGCAGGTACTGTTGCAGGATGAAATTTCCTTCAAATTGATGTGCATATTTATAATCCCTTCCATAATCCATCTGCTTCATCATTTTTGATACGGCATTCCGTAAATGCAATGGAACGGGCAGGTCTCCTGTTTTTTTAACTGCATCAATGGCTTCGCCGATGGCCTGGTATGAAGCATTGCTTTTTGCTGATGAAGCCAGGTAAACGGCGCACTGGGAAAGTATGATCCTGCTTTCCGGGTAACCGATCACATTAACGGCCTGGAATGTATTATTGGCGAGCAGCAAAGCATTCGGGTTAGCATTGCCGATATCTTCACTGGCAAAAATGATCATCCTGCGGGCAATGAATTTCAGGTCTTCGCCGCCTTCAATCATACGGGCAAGCCAGTACACGGCAGCGTTAGGATCGCTTCCCCGCATGCTTTTGATGAATGCGGAAATAATATCGTAGTGTTGTTCACTTTTCTTATCATATAATGCAATGCGTTGCTGGGCTGTTTCCATCACGGCAATATTGGTTATTTCCGCACCTTCACCCAGTGCATCTATTACGAGTTCAAGCAGGTTGAGCAGTTTCCTTGCATCCCCGCCTGAAATGGTTATCAATGCTTCTGTCTCTTTCAGGTTTATTTTTTTTTCTTTCAGCACGGTATCAGTTTCAAGTGCATGCCGAAGCAATCCTTCCAGGTTTTCTTCATTCAATGGTTTTAATACATATACCTGGCAGCGGCTCAGCAAAGCGCTGTTCACTTCAAAAGAAGGGTTTTCGGTAGTGGCGCCAATAAGGGTAACCGTTCCCTTTTCAACAGCGCCCAGCAGTGCATCCTGCTGGCCTTTGTTAAACCGGTGTATCTCGTCTATGAAAAGTATGACGGAATCTTTTTCTTTTGCCATTTCTATGATCTCCCTTATTTCCTTTACCCCTGATGAAATAGCGCTGATGGTGTAAAACGGCATTTTCAATTCATGTGCTATGATATTGGCAATGGTTGTTTTACCAACACCGGGAGGCCCCCATAAGATCATGGAAGGTATTTTGCCGTTTTCAATGGCTGTGCGTAAGATACTTCCTTTGCCCGTAAGGTGTTCCTGCCCGGTAAGTTCATCAAGGCTGACAGGGCGTAAACGTTCAGATAAAGGAGGAAGGTTCATGTATCAAAGTTACATCCGGATGTTTACAACTGGCCTGCGAGTTTTAGAAAAGGCAGTATATCTTCCAGCGTTACGTTTTGCTGCTTGTCATCCAGGTTTATTACGATGCTATAACCATAAGGGCCGCCTGCTTTTGAAACAGCATCTGATAATTTCTGCTGGTCGCTATCAATCAGTTTGCCGCTTGATTCATCCCAGATCTCTTTGGTACAAAGGCATCCCTGTGTTGGTGTAAGCGGATAATATGGCTTCCCTTTGTAATAGGAGGGATCAACAGTGGTGCCATGAGCAATGATTTCAGTTCTTCCTGCCATGCCTGCATAATAACTTTGTAATGCCGGGTAATGGTTCCTGAAATTTTCAGGTAACAATGATTTGTACCTGTTCATGCTCCAGTCGTCATCATTTAATGATGAATTATCAAAAAAATGCGAAGCCTTATTTTCAAAAGGCATACTTAATTGAATGTTAGTGGTTGGGCCTATAAAAATGCTTTTCGAATGATCGAAACCATACATCCTGAAAATGCCTTCGGGGGTATTGCCGTTCGTAAGGTAACCGGGTAGGGCAGCCATGCTGCGGGCCAGTTGCGGCACTGAAAAA
>CALKVC010000178.1 GCA_937996595.1 uncultured Chitinophagaceae bacterium | reverse complement strand
TTCCTGTAATTTTCATGATCATTTCAACTGCCATTCCTTTTTCATGTGATAAGGTTATAAATGTTCTTCTTCCCGTATGCGTAGTAATAAGCTCATATTTAGGTTTCATTATTTGAATCCTTTTTGATCCACTGAACTTTTCAATAATAATTGTTTCTTCCAGACCCGCCCATTCAGCAATATCCTTAAGGTACTGGTTAGATTTTTGATTGCTCAAAGTTGGTGGCAATGGTCTGTTTTCGAATTTTCCTTTATACTTTTCAATGATTTCTTTTGCAAAATCATTCAAGGGTACATATAAAGTTTCCTTTGTTTTGGTGGTTTTAAAAACCAAAAATTCACCTTTTATATTGTCATTTTGAATTTTGGATACGTCAGAAAATCTTAAACCGGTAAAACATTCAAAACAGAAGTAATCTTTAACGTATTCATAATTCTCGGGTAAATCTTCAAGGTTATATATCCTGAATAATTCATCCTGGGTTAAGTGGATAATATCAATATCCTCTTTCAATACCTTGAATCCAGACAGATTAAATTTCTGATTACTTAATTCGTTCTTTAGAATATAATTGCCGAAGGTTTTAAATGTTTTAATGTGTTTCCCTGCAGAATTATTTAATTGCTTCTTATCGTCAATTAAAAAGCTTAAAAAACTATCATAGAATCGGTTATTGATGTTATCAAATGATATTTTTACTTTTTTTACTCTTTCAAATTCTTTTAATCTTGTTTTTGTGCCATTGTATTGTTTTATTGTTGCTAGCGCTTTCGTTGTTTTGGCTTCTTCAATAAACTGGTCGTATAATTCAAAGAATAATGAATTACCGGTATTAGAATTTAATTTAACCCTGAATTTTTTCTTTACTGTCTCAAGGTTGTAAATTGTATCATTAATTAATGCTTCTCTTTCTATTTCAAAAATCGCCCTTTCTATTTCTGCCAGTCTTTTATTGCTTTCGCTAATTGAAAAAGATTTACCTGTAATCCTGCTTCCAGTCCAGTTTATAGGATCAGTTTGCACCTTTGTATAGTGTTTGAATTTGATTCCCCGGTCTTGATAAATGAACATTACGGGACATAATCCATTTTTCTTATTTGCTGGTTTCAGATAAAATTTAGATGTTGGCATTTAGGGGTCAATTTAGGGGTCAAAATGTGTTGATTTCCTTTGATTTTATTTTACAACAAAGATTTGATAAATCTCTTGAAATACTTGATAATACTGGATTACAAGTATGTTTTAGTAAAATTCAATCAATTTAATTAAACCCTAAAATACCCTTGTCGGGACTACTTGCCCGCCGAAGCATTTGCGAAGGCGGGCTTTTTTATTTTATGGATATAGAAAAATGAACGGTAAGATCATCTGTTAAGACCTGGGTAAATACTATTTCCTGCAGTTCTTTGAATTCCGGTATAAAATGCTGATGATAAAATAACACCCGCTTTATTTGCGGCTCAGATTATTCGGATATTCATTGCGGTGTATAATAAATACAGCATTTTCACATCTGTTATTACTTGAAATTTTATTAAAAAGAGCGGCAGGTGAATGCCGCTCTGATATTCAAAAATTAGCGATACTTACTGCTTAATTATTTTCAATACTTCTTTATTTTTCAACCGTACAAAGTATAATCCGTTTACAAAATTTGAAAGATCTATCGCCTGGTTGGCTGAAGTGATGGTAAACTTCTTAAGTATCCGCCCGTTAATATCTGTAATGGTTGCTTCGGTTCCAAGCTGTTTTAAATCTCCTATCAGTATATTTATCTGACCATTGGTTGGGTTTGGATATACAATGGACGGGATGATTGAATTGTCAAGATATGTCAGCCTAACAATTGCTGAATAGTTGAAGTTGGCGTCATTATCAACCTGTTTCAACCGGTAGAACATAATCGGGCTGTTGAGCAGGTGGATGTTCATGTCTGTATACTGGTAATGCCGGGCAGAAGAACTGTTTCCTGCTGCCGGAATGGATGCAATTTGCGTAAAGCTGGTTCCGTTCAATGACCGTTCAAGCCTGAATTCTTTGCTGTTCTGTTCGTTTGCTGTTGCCCATTTCAATAAATTATTCTTTTCCCTGTTGGTGCCATTGAAGTACAACCACGATACTGGTACCGGGTTTCCGATAGAAGTACAGGTTGTAGCGCCCGTCCTAAGTGTTTCTGCATTGCCGGTTATATCAGTTGCCAGTACAAAGAAGCAGTAATTGGCATCTGGCGGCAGTGTAAAAGTGGTATCGTTTCCATATACCCGATGGAATAATATGGAATAATTTACCAGGTCGGTGGAAATATACACCGTATAGTAATCAATGCCCGAGCCGTTTGGGTCATCATTGCCTGTCCAGCTTAAATGTATGGGGTTATTGCTGTTGGAGCTGAGTTGCGTAACCTGGCTGGTGGGAGCCACGGCATCAATGGTATTAGTGTGTATGTTAGTTGGAATCACATCATTTTCATCAAAAACGATAAATGCCCTGGCATCAATGGTATCCAGTGTTTGAGCATCGGCACGGGGTTTAATACTGAAGTTAACAAACCCTTTCCCGTACTCTGATTGTATACTGTCTTTCAGGAAAAGGAAACCGGCCATCGGGTCTTCCGGCGGAAGCAAAGTTACCGGGTCAATGGCCTGGAACTCCCAGAACAACTGGTTGTTGAAGAAATCATATCCGGCTGTTAAGTCAACATATACGCCTGCAGAATCGCGGGCATCTAATCGCTGGTAGTAAGAGGCGGTGCCGGCCGGTATATCAAAAACCTGGTTATTGAATCCTACACTGCCCAGTTCCAATGTGGCGGGGTCTTGTTTGGGTTCAATCGGGGAAGTTATCTTAACATACCGTGCCCTTGCGGTGGCGTTGGAATCATTTTCAAACTGGATGGTATACGGCAACCTGTCTTTTACACTAACCCATGCTTTATCGGGTTTGCCTTGCGGGCCGGTGATGAGGTTGGGGTCGAATGGTTGATAATGCCATGTTTTTGATTTTTCATCATAAACCCATTTACCTTCTCGATTAGATCCACCCTCAGAACAGTTTATTTTTACAAACTCCAGAAATTCATCATACTTCTCATCAGGAATATTAATATTAGGAAAAAATTCATATCCAATTTCTTTTGTTTTCGGATCAATTACAGGCCACCATTCACCAAATTCAGTTACTTTATTATCAAAATTTTTGCCAACTGTATTTTCTGTATACTCTTCGGGAAATCCATATCTGTCTAAAAGGCCATCATATGAACCAATTGTTATATTGGATGTTCTATTGTTATTACCTATAAATGGTATTGGGATAGCTTCTGTAACTGCAGGTAAATCAAAACTCTTCCCGAATAATGGTCCTGCAGATCCTTTTAAGCCTAAATAAACTCTTGTGCCTACATTGGTAGAAATGGGATCTATACCCCTGTACCCTGAAGCATAGCCTGTAAAATAATAATTCACTTCATAATTATACAACGCTTCACCACGAAAGTATAAATCTCTTGCTCCAAACTGCTTTTCAAATTTCACATCATTATAAAATCTTGAATCGGCAATGGCCAGGCCATTCCAAACAGATATAAAATCATCATCCGGAAAATATGTTTCCTGTTTATACTTCATTGTTTCAATAACCCTCTGAGCTTCCCACTCTGTAACATATTTTCTTTTATTAGGATCATGATAACAGGGATCTTTTTCAAGTTTTTTTAATCCCAAAACATCTACACCGTTTGCTGGGTTATTTCCAACATACTGGTACATCCCCATTCCATCTTCATATTCAATCAGGTCTCTTTGATTAAAAACGCCAATTTCAGGTGAATAATTCCTGAAGTAAAAGCGATAACTACTTGTTGCACTGTCATATTCCTGTCCTGTAAACCCAAAACGATTACCAGCAATGGATGTAGTAAACGGGTTATTTGTACTATCATACCTGTAGGGTTTACCGAATGCATCATATTGATAACTTTCTATCAATCTGCCGTTACTGTTACTTATGGCTTCCACCGACCCCAATTCATTTGTGTGATAATAGAATGAATTCCCATTCTTCTCATTCAGTACAGGGGATAAGAACCCACTGTAAACAGTACGGGTAAGTAAATTGTTGTTATTGTTTCTTTCTTCTATCTGCGATGCGCCGCTGTAAGAATATTTAAGTTGATTTCCGTTTATAGTTTTTGTAACACGCCTGCCCAAAGCATCATATCCATATCTGATAATATTTGAAGGGGCAGATGAATCTCTTATTAACCTGTTCTCTGCATCATAAGTTTTATAAAATGTTCCGTCAAATGTTAAATTTCCTCTGCCGTCATATGTAAAACTCAAACCATTTACACCTATTAACTGGTTTAAGTTATTTACGGTATAAGTTGTAGCAATTGTATTCAGGTTTGCAGAAATTCTGTTTCCTGCTGCATCATAAGTATAGGTGTTTTGAACTACCGGGTTACCTGCAGGACCTTTTTTGAAATTGGTTAAACGATAACTATTATCATAAGAAAACTGCTCTGAGAGAGATGAGTTGTTAAACCGGTTGATTGCTGTTTTATTAAATTCTTTATCGTAAGTAAATAAGGTTTGTTGTAAGTCACCCGTGTTGATGGAAATCAGGCGGTTGGCAAAATCGTATTCCATTATGCTTTTTACTCCGTTGGCTAAATTTTTTTGAGTCAACTGATTGGTATTGTTATAAGCATATTCAACCTGCTTAACATTATCTTTTGAAATATTTACCAACCGGTTTCTGGCATCAAATTCTTTTATTACTATTGTGCTATCGGGATAAATAATTGTTTGAGTTCTGCCGGATATACTATAATTGTATCGTACCGTTCTGTTATCAAAAGATTCAGATGTTACCCGGTTTAAAGCATCATAGGTAAACGTTACCGTTCCATTATTGTTGGTGGCTGACAATACCCTGTTCAATTTATCATATGTAAAACTAATAATCTCCCCTCCAGGCAATGTGCGGCTTTTTACTCTGTTTAGTGTGTCATATTGGTAAGTGATTACAGAGGCATCTGTTAAACGAAATGTTATAAGATTGCCTTTACTGTCATAAGACATTTCATTATAAGAGCCTCCGGGATAGCTCATTCTCTTACGCCTGTTCAGGCTGTCGTAACTGAAGTTAGTTATGTTGTTATTCTGATCTGTTATTGAAGTGATATTACTTTCTGCATCATAGCCCAACTGAATTAAAGAACCATTATTATCAGTATACGTTTTTACCCTGTTCAGGCTGTCATAAGAATAAAACCGGGTATGGCCTTCCCGGTCGGTAACGGAGATAATATTATTATTTTTATCATATGCATAAATTGTAGAATTACCCAGCGGGTCAGTTACCTGCTTTACACGGTTAAGACTATCATAGGTTAATACTGATTTTGCACCTGTGCCATTTGTATAACTGGTTATATTACTGTTTTTATCATAAGTATACGTAGCCAGCATTCCGGTTTCATCATGCAAAGATGTCAGCCTGTTTATGGCATCATATGTATAATTAATATTTCTACCATTCGGAAAGCTAGCCGCAATGATATTGCCATTTCCATCATAACTGTAGATAATATTATTATTCTCCGGGTCTTTAACACTTTTTAGCCTGTTGCGGTTATCGTAACTATATTTGGTCTCATGTCCCAAAGCATTTTTTACGGATAACAGATTATTCATTCCGTCATAATTGAATTCTGAAGTATTGCCTGTGGGCCCTGTTGTTTTCACAACCCTGTTGCTTGCATCATAGTTATATGTGCTGGTTTCATTGTTTTTATTTTTAACTGATACCAAATTTCCCTGTGCATCATATGAAAACTGAACTGAATTATTGATAGGGTCTGTAATTTTTTTAAGCCGGTTTAGTATATCATACTCTGCTAAACTGTTACTTCCCCTTGCATCAGTAAACGAAAGCAAATTCCCCCTCCCATCGAATGAAAGCGCAGCTAAATACCCAGCGGGTCCAGTGACTGTAGCAGGATTGCCATAGCTGTCGTAATTATAAGTGTATGTATTTCCTTTTGGATCGGTACCACTAATGATATCACCATGTCCATTATATGTAGCTGTATAAATATTATTGCCCGGGGTTATTATTTGTATAAGGTTCCCTTTCGTGTCGTAGCTTAAAGTATACACACTCCCATTAGCATCTTTATAACTGCTGATTTTGTTATAATCATTAGTATAAGTATAGGTACTTATATTACCAATCGGATCTGTTGCAGAGAGAACATTGCCTTTTCCATCATAAGAGTAAGTATATATTTGCCCATTTGCGTCCTTCACCTTTGTTTTGTTTCCATCGATATCATATTCATAACTAATATTAAAACCGCAACAATTTCCTGAAATTGAAGAAACCCATGAAAGAATTCCAACGTTCTGGTAAGTATATTTTGTTACCTGGTTACCAGATGAAAGATGATCTGTGGCAATATTTATCTTATTGGAAGTATCATAAGAAAAACTCAATCGTTTATTACAGCCCACCAGTTCACGCATCGTCAAATCCGGGAAATAAATAATGTCAACTTTGTTATTATTCTTATCTGCTAAGGACTTCATGGGTCCATTAACAAGATAAGTATACTGGTATTTGCCGTTTAGTGGGTCTTTTACTTCTTTTAAGTTACCTCCGGAATCATATATATAAGAAAAAATCCGGGAAGGTGCAGCAACAGCATCTGTCACAGTAGCCAACCTGCCTTCCGCATTGTATGTAAATGTTATCGACTGGCCTGTGCCATTTGTCATGGCAGTCAATAAAGTATCTGTATATGAAAAATTAATAAAATTACCATTTGGATCTTCTATCCGGGTGATGCGTTTATGCAAAGGGTTGTTGAAGAAATATTTAACACTGTCTAATTGGGTTAATACATACTGTCCTGGTTGAAATTGTTTCAGTTTGCTAAAAAAACCTTTAGGCGACTGAAATTCGCCTCCTGGGAGGGAATCATATTTATCCTCTCTTCCATCACCCCAAAGGATTATTCTTGCACCCGGCACTGTATCATGGCTGTACCTGAGATTGTATTTAAAAGTCCATCCTTTTCCGTAACCATAGTCTTCTGAGAATAAAAAACTGTTGTAAGAAAATGATATGTCCAGATTAAATCCTCTTGCCGGTATATATATGTCAGTTCTGGGTATAAATAGATTGCCGGAAAGCATATTAACTTGAGTACCAAGTGGCCCTCTTTTATTCGGGCTATTCAGGTTCTGACCGTTACCAACAAATGCAGATGCAATGAAAAATAAGACCAGTAATTCCCGGTTAAATAATATCCTTGCTCTTTTCTTTAAAATATTTGATGGGATATTCATGTTGTTTTCTTTATAATTTATTATTTTAATTTCCATAATACAGGATTAGGAGTTGGCATTTGATCTGCTGCCCGGCTATATATAATAATGGTTCCGCTTCCTCCTGCACGAATGATACCGGGAGGTCCACCAGGTTCTGTTAGTTCAAGGTATAAAGCAGTGGAGCCTGTAGATACCCCTTCTTTGGAGAATGCCATTTTCAAACCAGCTTCACTATAGAGGATTCTTGATTGGGCTGGCACATCAAAGTTTGTCGGATTACTATAATTGATAAGGATGACAATAGGTCGTTTTAACAGTACTCTTTCAGGCACAACCATCTCTACCACCAGCTGCGAATTCAACCCGCTGGCTGCACCGGGATCGCAACCGGGAGTATTGCCATTACCGGCACCCGTATTTGGGCCGCTGCCTGTGATCAGTCCCCCGTTATTGGCTGGTACTATGGAGAAGGCGTCCTGCAGTACCGCTTCTGATAAATCGGGCTTTACTAACGTTACATTATAAACGCCCTGAGGCTTTCCCTGCAAGGGGAATGTGGCAAAAACCTGGGTGCTGTTGCTGAAATAAACAGCCGAAGCAACAATCGTAGTTGTTCCGTTGCTCAGTTTTGCAATCATACTGTCGCTGAAAAGTGAACCCCGGATCCTGATGGTTACATTTCCAATATTTCCACCAGCATTGGTATGCACATTTAATATGGCAAACGGCAGTTTTACGGCTTTAAGGGTTACCTGCTGTTCGGGAGGGTTGGGCGATACGCAGCGGTACATAATGTAATACACAGAATCTGTTACATCCGTCATCACAATTTGCTGGTTGCCATAATTCGGTATTTCAAATTTGTAATCATAAGCAGCCGCTGTTGGGATGGCATTACCACTTATATACATTTCATTACGAACTAATAGTGAATCGGGTGTTTTAAGTGTTACCAGTATGGTAGAGCCGCGAAGCGAATCCGGTACCCGGAGTTTGTAAAACCGGCTGATATGCTGCAATGTATTGGGTACATCTGCATTCATCGGCAATTCATTCACTTTTACATAAACCGGAAAGGCAGAAAAGCCCACATTATTGTTTTCATCCGATTCCAGGATATTATTCAGTACATCAGCCTTAATCAATACATTGTAATTACCTTCTGTTACCCCGGTTACAAGTGGTGCCATCCTTACTGTATCAGATTGCAACGGCTGCATCAGGATGTTCTTATCTTTTATTCCCAGCAATACAGTAGTTGAATCAAAGAGGTTTCCTGCAGATAAATAGATGCCATCTTTTGTATATCCCCTTGCCTGTTCACCAGATGTATTGCTGATAACCCATTTCGCCGTATCCATCGTATATCCCAGTGTTACCGTGTCTGGTTTAATGATGTTGCTAACGATAAGGTCTGTTAATGGTGGTGTATATACACTCAGCAGGCTGTATCCAAAGTTGTTGGTTATGTTGGTTTCTATTACCGCATTGTTTGCGTTTGCCTGGCTGATTAGTATATAATTACCCGGTGTTGTATTTGCCGCAATTGTTGCAGTTACCGTATCGTAATAAAACTGGCCCGGAGGCAGAATGCTTGTCCTGGTTTTTGTAGATAATATACGGTCGCCCTGGTAAGGAGCTGCACTGAAATCAGGCGAGAGCAATACCCTGTTTTCAAAATTTGTACCCGGGAATGTAATGCCGCTGCCGTTGTTCTGTATTTTATAAATGACAGTTATAGGCTGGCCTGCGGCTACGGAAGCGGGTGCAGAAACAATCGTATCGGTTAAATCACTTAGCGGTGGAAGTGTTACGGTTACCTTTTTAGCTGCGCCGTTCACATCCCTGATAAAGTTTACATTGTTTGATAATACCTTTTCACCATAAATGCTATTCGTATTGTTTGTATGCACATACACATAATATTCTCCGGATGGCATATATGGAAGGATGGCAGATCTGCTGAACCCGGAATCCTGGTTGCGGTTCAGGTTCAGGTATTTATATTGTTCTGCCACTTTGATGTCGCCTGCATCTGCCAGTGAATCGGCTGAAAAATAAATACCATCATACCATGCGTAATAATAATAGTATTGTACTGTGGCAGGATTATAACCGATATTTTTTATGCGCCAGTTTACTGGATATGCAGAACCCACAGTAACCGCATCCGGGCCGTTAACGGTGGTAACCACCTGGTCAACCAGCGGATTGAACAAAACCCGGTTGCTGCTGCTGCCCATATTATTATTGGTAGCAGTGCCTTCATAAGCGCCTCCGGTTGCATTTGATCTTACAAAGAACCATGCATTACCGTACAAAGTTTCTGGAAAGCAGTCATTCATGTCGAAACCATACTTCATGTTTACGGTTAGCGTGTCGGTATATGCAGACGAAGGAGCTACGGTTCTTGTTTGCGTACGCTTACCGATATAAAAGCTGGTTGCAGCATTGAATGTGGGGCTGCAGCTTATATATATACTGTCTGTCCAGGTACCTGTGGCCAGCCCGCTGCCGTTATTGGTAACCGTATAAATGATGCGGTCTGTAAAAATGCTTTGTACAGTATCAGCCGTTTGGATGTTGCTTACAATAAAATCTGCAGGTACAGCAGCAGTAACAGTCGTGGCCGCTGCAACACTTATGTTGTTTGCATAATCCGTTTCACGGAAGGTACTGTCATAATTGGTGAATACATAAAAATACCTTACCCCCGCCGTTGCTGATGGAAGTGTATACATGAATGTATGCTGAACAGGTACATTTACAGGAAGGTCTTCCGTAAACGTATTGGTACCTATAAGTGTGGCATTGCCATCAAAGGAAGCGGAGTTGCTGATATAAATCCTGTCGTGCCGTACATGATTGAATACAGTGCCGGCACCATTGTTCTGCACACTGTAGGATATGGTAACCGGAGAACCGCCGGTTGATAAGGCCGGAACAGCGATGGAAGGAATGGTTGCATCAGGCCGTTGTATAATAACCGGTAAATCGCTGCGGCGAATTTGCGCAGTACCGGGATACTCAAAAACAGTTTTTGTAGGGTTCGTATATACGTATACGTAATACGTGCCGGGAACCATGTTTGCCGGGATATCAAATCCTTCTGATTTTGTGAAAATGGCATTAGGGTTAATCACATTACCCACATTCACATTACCGGTCACTTTTGCGGGGCAACTTACATAGGTATCGTTTACGGGGTCTGTATAATAACCGGAATAGAGGGTGCCATGATTTACTTCCTTAACCAAAACCGCATTTGCCGTATTAAGGGTTACCGGGTCGGCACTTAAATAAACCCTGTCTATCCAGTAACTGCTGCCAAATGCAACACTGTCTTTGATCACAGAAGGGCCAAAACAGACCGAATTGGGTGGCGTTCCCGGCGGACATGCAACAGCGCAGGTGCTCATAGTTATATAGTGCCCCCTGTTTTTCTCTATATTGTCCCTGAACCCTTCGTTTTTAATAGTCCAGTTGATACCAATAGACTGTGTGGTACTGGCACTGGTAAGAGGTACGTTGAGCGAATTGACTGTTAGTTTTGGAGTTGGAGTAAGATACACCTGTAACTGTGCCTGTCCTAAGTTGTTATTGTTTAACGCTCCTTCATAAATAGTGCTGGCACCGTTTTCATTTGCATTGGTTTTTACGTATACGAACCAGGTACCAAAAATATAATTCGGGATTATTACCGGGGTACTTCTTGTATAGAAACTGTCTGGTAATAACTGTACCGTATTCATAAATCCTGCATTTTGCGCATTCGGGTAATAAGAACCATTGGTTTTAGGGATAGTTAGCGGAATGGCATTATTGCGGTTAAATAAAGGGTTTTGAGAAATAAATACCGAATCAACCCAACTGCTTCCGGCCGTGGTAAGCACGCCATAATTCTTCACTTTATAGGTCAGGTTTACGGTGCTGCCCGAGAAAGTGCTCGCCGGTGTGAACACTGAGTCAACCCGCAGGTCGGGAGTGGGCGCAAGCTGAATATCTAATTTGTTGGGCGCCCTTGCCGTATCATTGGCAACAGTTACCTGCATTATTTTCCAGTTTGGATGTTCATTGTCTGTTATTACATATACATAAACAGGGAAACTATAGCTGAGCGGCAAAGTAAAATTCAAACTGTTTGTATAAAACTGGCCGCTGTCAAGCGAGGTGGGCCTTATTTTTTTTCCAAGCAGTAACGGCCTGCCGTTGGCTGTTAAAGAATTCCAGGAGGTAGGGTTCCAGTTAGGGGAACCATTAAAACTTACAAACGGAACGGTATCAAGTGCGAAGTACACACCGTCATACCAGGTTGCTCCCGGGGAAGTACGGCCAGGCCCTGTATTGGTAACCTTCCAGCTTATGGTAATCGTTTGTCCTGATGTAGCGGTTGCCGGTACCTGAACATCACTTACCACGAGGTCGGGTAATGGAATGATATTGAATTCCTGTACCGGCCCATCAGTTTGTGAACAGGGGTTTTTAGATACCAATCTCCATTTGTACGTTGTATTATACTGGAATGAGTTGGCTGGAAGAGTATAATTTATGGATTCAATGTTTGATGCATACGCTGTTCCCGGCTGCGGATCCGTAGCTTTCCAAACATACAGGTCGTATTTGGTAGTATTGGCGCCCGGTATCCATGACAGCAATAGCGGAAGCTGCTGGTCTGCAGCATTATTGGCAGGCAACATACCTGAAACCGGTGTGGGCGCATTATTGGAGGTTACAATATTTAGGATACTTTCTTCGCTGTAAACAGCATCACAGGCGCTGTTTGCTTTCACTTTTAATGTATAGTTGCCCGGCGTTTGCCAGGTTACCCAGGCTGTATCTAGATTAGTAGTCAGCAGGCCGCCACCACTAAGAGACCATACATAATTTGCACCCGGCAGTTTTTGTGCGTTGTACCGGTAAGTATTCAGGCAGGGCGTTGCATCACCGGTTATGGCCGTTAACGTTCTAACGCCAACACAAAAAGTTCTGTCAACCGGCGTTGCAGCAAAGTAATTCGGATTTCCTGTTTGTGAAGCCCGAATGGTAACCGTACCGGTTCCTGTAAGTTGTATTTTATTGCCACCTGTAATGGCAGCATAACTGCTTCCTGCAACCACAGAGTAACTGATGGGTAAACCAACCGATGAGCTGGCCGTCATCTGGTAAAGCTGTGGGCCGTATATCATATCGGGTATTGAATCGAAGCTGATAACCTGGTTGCCTCTTATAACCCTGATGGTTTGCTGTACATCCGTTGCCGGGCTGTATATTTCGTTGCCGGGCTGGATGGCCCTTATTACTATGTCGCCAACCAGTGTACCCGTTCCCGTTATATATAAGGTGTCATTCTGGATACTGCCGGCCCCAAGGATTTTCTGGAAGAAAACGGGCAGCCCGGATGATGCGGTTGCTTCCAGTTTTACTTTGGCTGTTGGGGTTAGCGGAATGTCAGGTATATCCGGAAAATTGATTGTTTGTACTATAGCCGCATTGGCAAATGTTATTTCATTAGACAAAGGCCCTTCAGCACAAACCTTCACAAACTTTGCCGTATAAGTGCCTTCCTGTGCTGCATAGTAAGAAGGTTGATTGGCGCCTGTGATGGCAATCCCGTTTCTGTACCATTGACAATAAGTACTGTCCGGAAAATTTGAAGCGGTAAGGGTGCGCCCGAATGCACTAATAACCGGTGACTGTACCGGCGGTATTCCTCCAGTGATAACATGCACGGTTTTTTGTTTGGGCGCCGTGGTGCCTGCGGCATTTGACAGGGAAAGTTCAATGCGCCAGTCACCCAGCGTTGACCAGGTAACAGTTGCTATGCTGTCATTTACTGTCATTGTGCCTCCGCCGTCCGGCAGGCTCCAGTTATAACTGATGCCCGTTCCCACTACATTTGTAGCAGCGTATTGTACTGTTTTTCCAGCACAAACGGTAGTATCACCGGTAAGGATAAACGAAGAAGAGGGCAGCGGCAATGAAATCATTTTCCACAGTTCCCTTCCCAATACGGGATGGGTGGCAGTGAACAATACCATATCATTTAAATCAATGAGATAGTCCGGTGTTGATGCAGTTGTTCCGGGAAACAGGTCGTAGCCAACCGTTCCGGCTTCGGTACCATCACTTTTAAAGAATTCAATACCTCCGCTGGCGGTGCTGGCACGAAAATATAATGTATTGTTTACTGCAATAAGTTGTTCCGGTGCGCCGTCTGCAGTTCCTGTATTGATGTCTTTAACCAGGGTGGTACCGATTGCTGTATTATCTGTCCTCCACAATTCACGGCCTGTTCCTGTTGCGCTGGCATTAAAATACACATAGCCATTCATATAGGTAAAACCAATCGGGCCGGAACCGGATCCTCCGGGAATAATTTCCGTAATCATATAGGTGCCGCCAGGGGTTCCGTCGCTAACCCATGGTTCAAATGAAGTATTTGCTGTAAACGCGGTGAAATACAGTTTACCATTTGCTACGGTAAAATAGCGTGGGTTGGAATTTGGAAATGACCCGCTGGTTGCAATATTTATTAATAATACAGTGCCTGCATCTGTGCCATCACTTACCCAGGGCTCTTCCCCGTTCACCCCATCATTGGCAGGGAAATATACTTTTCCATCAAAAGCTACCAGTTCATCAATATTGGGCGACCCGGTGCCGGCTGCAATATCTTTTACCAAAACAGTACCGGCATCTGTGCCATCACTCTTCCATAATTCCCGGCCAAATCCTGCAACCGATGCGGTAAAGAAAATTGTACCATTTGCATTTACCATGTTTTGAATGGTTGGTGTACCTGTTCCTGCAACAATATCTTTTACCAATACGGTGCCTGCTTCTGTGCCATCACTTTTCCATAATTCATTGCCGTTGGTACTATTATTGGCAATAAAGTATAGCAGGTTTCCGGCAGCTGTAAGTAAGGTGGGTGAAGACCAGCTTCCACCCGGAAAAATGTCTTTTACCAGTACCGTTCCGGCTTCTGTACCATCTGTTTTCCAAAGTTCAAGGCCATTTGCTGTGGTACTTGCAGAAAAAAACATGATGTTGTTCACCAGTGTAAAATTTGCCGGGTTAGAGCCGCCACTGCCGGTAGCAATATCTTTTACCATCACTGTTCCTGCTGTTGTTCCGTCTGTTTTCCAGAGTTCCGTGCCATTGGTGCCATCACTGGCTGCAAAAAAAATGGTATTGCCTGCTTTTGCATACGGGCCCGGGTTTCCCTGGTCGGTGGTGGTATTGATATCTTTTAAAAGTTGCGTGCCAGCATCTGTACCATCAGATACCCAGGGCTCCCGGCCGGTAGCGGTTGAGGGAACACCGGCCACCAGGCCATTGTGCTGGAATAACAGTTTATTCCCAAAAGAAAAAAGGGTTGCAAATGTGCCACCGCTTACAACAGGGCTGTTCAATTCAGCAGTACCCGCAGCAGTACCGTCAGATTTGAAAAGTTTTGTTGTGCCCGATAATGACCCGGTAAAAAAAATCAGGGTACCCGTTGCCGTTATATTTTGAGGTGAAGTGGATATATTGCCGGCATTGATATCCTTAACCAATACGGTGCCCGTTTCCGTTCCATCACTTTTCCAGAGTTCAATTCCATTGGAAGCCGTAGTTGCCCTGAAAAACAAGGTTCCGTTCAGGTTTGTGAAATTGGCGGCAGAAGATCCGGATAAACCCGGATTGATATCTTTCAGCAATACTGTTCCGGCAGGCGTTCCGTCGGTTTTCCAAACTTCCTGGCCATTTACCGCATCGGTTGCTATAAAGTAAACCGTATTGCTTATGTTGAAAAAACCTTGTGGCGATGAAGATGAATTGCCTGTATTGATATCTTTTAACAAAGTGGTTCCGGGATCTGTTCCGTCTGAAATCCATAATTCGGCTCCGGAAACCCCGTCGTTGCCCACAAAACAAAACTGTGAGCCAATGATAATGAATGGCCCGTTACTACCCGAACCGGTGCCCGGGTTTAAGTCTTTTATTATTACCGTTCCGGCCTCTGTTCCGTCGCTTTTCCATATTTCCTGCCCGTTTACAGCATCAATGGCGCTAAAAAGCAGTAAACTGCCAAATGCAGTGATGTTTTGAAACGTTGTATTTGTGGTGCCCGCATTAATATCTTTTACCAGTAAGGTTCCGGCATCCGTTCCATCCGTTTTCCACAATTCAATTCCGTTTGCAGCAGTGGCGGCTGTAAAAAATAAGCTGTTATTTACATTTACCAGGTTTAAAGGAGAAGAAGAAACAGTACCGGCATTAATGTCTTTTACCAACACCGTTCCGGCATCCGTTCCATCCGTTTTCCAAAGTTCCCTTCCGCTTGCAGAAACCTGGGCAGAAAAATATAATGTGCCGTTTATAGCGAGCAGGTTAGAAGGCCCCGAACCGGTAGTTCCTGCAACAATATCCTTAACTAAAACGGTACCTGTTTCCGTTCCATCCGTTTTCCATAACTCCTGCCCGTTAGCGGCTGTGGTTGCTGGAAAATATAAATATCCATTCATTAACACCAGCGCAGGCGGAGTGCTTGTAGTAATGCCTGTTATACCCGGGTTGATATCTTTTACCAGGGTAGTGCCGGAAGTTGTTCCATCCGTTTTCCATAGTTCATACCCGTTAATTCCATCATCGGCAACGAAGTAAGTATAACCACCCAAGTTTGTGAAATTGTATCCGGTAGTGCTTTGGGAATTCAATGTGACAGACCCATTGATATCTTTTACAATTTCCGGCACCTGAGCGTTTGCTGACGGATTAAGCAGGAGCATACAAAAAATGGCTGCCAGGCATGATAGCCAGGAAACCGGGTTTCCGCTTCCTGCCTGTTTTACCATATTATTTACATGAGTTGCCTGTATTTGAGGCAAGGAAACGCTGGCTTTATTCATACCAAAAATGCTTAAACTGTTAAATAGTTAATCAGGCTTTTCCGAGACAGTGGAGTTAGATATGGCTTGTAAATAAAGCCCAAACCGGTTTTTGGGGATCAAAGGATGGAATTTCGTTGTAAATAAACCCTGTAATTCCATTCTATCCTATAATCCTTTTGGATTATTTCATGAAAAAACCATATATGTATCTGGTATAAGCAACACGCTAATTATCAGTAATGAGCAAGAGGCACAGTAGCAGAATTAAGTAGTGCTTCCAGTCAGGTATTTGTACAGGTAATTAAAAACAAAAAGAAAAATGAGAATACCCTACCCGTTTTTACTTTATGGCCGGCCTTTTTAAATAAACCTGCTTTTAATAACTTTAAGGTATAATAACGATAATATCAACGTACAGTAATTGCCATGTTGCAACATCAACCCCGTATTCAACCTGTTTTATCAAAAACAGACAAGGCATTGGAAATAGCTGGAATTGTATTGCTGATAACTATGTGCTGTTTTGCCCTGTATGCATATTTGCAATTTCCGGAAACGATACCGGTTCATTTCAATGCCATGGGCAAAGCGGATGATTATGGCCATAAGGCAACATTTTTTCTATTGCCAGCCATTTCAGCGTTGATATACGGTGGCCTCACTGCACTCAATAAACACCCGCATGTATTTAATTATTGGGTAACCATTACAGATGAAAACGCATTATATCAGTATACAATTGCCACCCGTATGATCAGGTACATTAAAATAATTATCCTGTTCATTTTTTCTGTGATCATGATATTAATTTACCTGGCTACAACCGGTAAAGAAAGCGGATTAAGCCGCTGGTTCATTCCTGCTTCAATCGGATTGGTACTGTTGCCGCTTTTGTATGCTATTATACACCGGAATGATAAAAATACAAAGCAACCGAAAAAATCCGGCGCATGATATTTGAACGTTTTATACCATCATATCCACTAAGCCGTTTTATTGAATGCTTTATCTATTACCGGGATTATAACCCTGTTCATTCGGTTGACAGGTTTTTGCCCGATGGGAATGTGAACATCGTAATAGACCTCACCGATTACCCCAAATACATTTACGATAATAATACGCTGAAGGAAATTCAGTCTTGCCGCCATGTGTGGTTTTCGGGTATCAGGAATAAATATATTACCATTCCATCCGGGAAAGACAGCGAAATGTTTGTGATAAATTTTCATAAAGGGATGGCATATCCTTTTGTGCATGTTCCGTTATATGAACTTACCGACAGTGTGGTAGACGGCGACCTGGTGCTCACTCATGAAATCATGCTGCTCAGGGAAAAGATACTGGGCGCCTCGCAGGTAATAGAAAAGTTTATTGCTGTTGAACAATACCTGTTAAAAATATTCAGTGCAAAAATGGTTGTAAACCCCTTTGTGTCATTTGCTGTTGAAGCCATTACCCGTAACCCCGTGCAAATGTCCATTAAACAGGTGGCCGCTAAAGTGGGCTATTCACAAAAACACCTTATCCGTATTTTCCGGGAACATGTGGGGCTTACCCCTAAAGCGTATCTTAAAGTGATGCGGTTTCAGCGGGCAATAGACGAAATAGCTTCAGCAAAACAGGTTAATGGACCGACATTGCCCTGGACAGCGGTTATTATGACCAGGCTCATTTTATAAACGACTTCAGGGATTTTTCCGGGTTCACCCCTAACGAATACCTGCAAAAACAGTTTGACCACCTGAATTACATACCGGTTGGATAGGTAAATTATTTCCAATACCCGTTGCGATTAGTTTCATTTATTTGTATACAAAACTTAATAGTATGGCAAAAACATCAGGCGAATTTGAAAAGGAATTCATTGAAACGGCCAAAGAAAGAACAGGTAAAAAACTGGAAGAGTGGCTCCCGGTGGTAAAAAAATCGGGGCTTGGCAGACAGATGGAAATCACCAACTGGCTTAAGGAAACACATAAACTCAACCATATGCAGGCAACCTTACTGGCGGGCTTATGCCTTAACAATGGAAAGCCGGTTTACCAGAACGAGGAATCATTACTGGATAACCAGTTTGCCAAATGCGGGGAGATGCGCCCGTTGTTTGATGCCATTTCCGCAAAAATACTGGCTATGTTCCCCGGTGCCCAGCTTATTCCCAAGAAGACATACCTTTCGTTTACGGATACACGGGAGTTTGCATCGATAAACATCAAGCCGAAAGAGATCAGGCTTGGGTTAGACCTGGGTGATACGCCTTTCAGCGACCATCTACAGAAATCGAAACTGACCGGCCCCATGCCCAGGATTTCACATATGGCCATACTAACCGGCGAAAGCCAGTTTAACAGTGCCGTAAAGGACGCCCTTCAAACATCGTATAACCGAAGCCATAAAAAGTAATATGACATTTTCAGGCAAACACATTTGGTTTTTATTTTCCTGGTTACTTGCAATACAAGTGATCACTGCCCGGGCGCAACAACAAACCGTGTTAGCCAATTTCCGGCAGCAATGTAACATCCTGTTAGCGGATGGCGGTAAATGGAAGTCGCTGAACACTGAATACAATCCGGCAGACAGTTCCAGCCCTACGTATTTCGGATATACGTTTTCAAAGGGAATTAATGCAAACACGCTGCACCTGCGGGTAAGCGGTTACCTGCCGGTAAAAGCTGAGTGGGTGACGTACCAGGAAAGCATGTTTTCATGGGATTTTGCAAAAAGCAAGCTGGCCTTTCATAGTGTGTATGCATCGGGAGCCATAGCTTCAGGGGAAAGCGGCCTGGTTAACGGGCAGGTAATAACGGTTACGTATAACCTAACAACAGCCGGCGGTAAAGAGTAAAAACACCGGGATGAACAGGAGATAAAAGCCGGTGAATTGCTTACAATCAGCCATGTACAGCAAAACGGAAGCTGGAAACAGGAGCACAGGCGCACCTGGAGCAGGCTGGAACAGCCACCCGGGAAACTGGCATTCATGAGCACCCGCGACGGCAATTTTGAAATATATACGATGGATGCTAACGGCGAAAACCTGCGGAACCATAGTTGCAATAAGGCAACGGATTACGCTTTTTCGTTTACGCCTGAAGGTAAGGTCGTGTTTTATTCTAACAGGGACGGCAATGATGAGATTTATGTGATGGAGCCGGATGGCAAGAAGGTTACGAATATCACGAAGCATTCAGCCGCAGACAGGATACCTTATTCATCGCCGGATGGTAAAAAAATTGCGTTTATATCTAACCGTGATGATGAAAACGGGGAGATATATGTTATGGACGCCGATGGTAATAACCTGAAAAGACTAACCAGTAATAAATATTTTGAAGATGCACCAGCCTGGTCACCGGACGGCCGGAAGATTTATTTTTCCCGTGAATTGCGGGATGTAAAAGATACCAGTGAAAAAGCAGTACGTAATATGGAGATTTTTGTAATGGACGCCGATGGAACCCATGAAACAAGGCTCACTGAAAAAGCAGGCGGGGATGGCGGCCCGCAATTGTCGCCCGATGGAACCCGCATCGCTTTTTACGGAAGCACCGAAAAGGGCAATTACGAAATATTCCTGATGGATGCCGATGGCAGAAACATCGTAAACCTTACCGAAGACCCCCTGGAAGATTATTCGCCTTCCTGGTCGCCCGACGGCAAATGGATCGCCTATACAAAAGGCAATGCAAAAAACTATGATGTGTGGGTGATACAGCTGGAGACGAAGATCAAATACAGGCTCACCACGCAGCCCCGGCGGGATGAAAGCCCGTTCTGGATTCCGGCCAGGTAACAGGATGAGGTTTCACCAGGCGGACTGTAATTCCCGGTAAATGATGTTACTGAAAACACTTTTTTCGCGATTGTTAAATTAGGATCCGGGTTAAACAAACCCGGTTAGAAGCAGTCTAACCGGGTTCATTATATTCCATACGGTACAGTATATTACGGTAAGGGGTAACTGCGTTTATATTAATTTGGCGAAACGGCTTAAGCTTGTTTAACCAGTTGAATTTCAGCGCTCAGTTTTACTTCATCGCTCACCATCACGCCGCCGGTTTCCAGTGCTGCGTTCCAGGTGAGGCCAAAATCTTTCCTGTTTATTTTTCCCGAAACGGTGAATCCGGCCTTTACATTTCCGTAGGGGTCTTTGGTAATGCCACCGAATTCCACAGTAAGGGAAATATTTTTTGTGGTATCCCTTATGGTAAGGTCGCCATTGAGGGTGAAGTTACCGTCGGCATCCGGGTTTGTGTTGCCGGTTGACCTGAAAACGATATCGGGGTATTTTTCCGCTTCAAAGAAATCGGCGCTTTTCAGGTGCGTATCCCTTTGCTGGTTGTTGGTGCTGATGCTGTTTACATCGGCTGTAAACCGGATGTCAGCATTGCTGAAGTTGTCGCCATCAGTGGCGGCAGACACGGTAAAGCTGTTGAAGCTGCCGGTTACGTTGGTTATCATCAGGTGTTTGATCCTGAATTGCACTTCGCTATGCGTGGGGTCGAGTATCCAGTTTGTTGTTGCCATGGTATATGTAATTTATTATTTACGGTTAATGCTGCTTTTTTTCAGGCAGTTTTTATTATACAAAGATGGCGTACAGCAGGGCCGCATCCAATAAGCTATGATAAGAAACGGACTTAATGTAGATTAAGATTTTACCGGCCATGTTGCGTGGCAAACACACCAGTATTAATTAAAAGGGGATTATTTACCAGTGTTGCCCCGTAGTTTGCTCAGGAATTCGGGGGTAACGCCGATATAAGATGCGATGGATTTTTGTGGGATGATATGGGCGATGGTTGGGTAGGTGTTGCAAAAATTGCGGTAGCGTTCTTTGGCCGGCAGGCTAAGAGTTTCTATAAGGCGTTTCTGGCTGCCCACCAGTGAATTTTCGGTAAGGATTCGGAAATGCCGTTCCAGTTTGGGTATTTCATCAAACAGCGCCAACAGGTTTTTACGGCTTAGCAGGTATGCTTCGGTATCCAGGATGGCGTCTATGTTCAGGGTGCTTTCTTTCTGGCTGATGAAGCTGTACATGTCAGTGATCCACCAGTCGGCCGGGGCGAATTGAAGGATATGTTCAAACCCGTTCTGGTCGATGGAATAGGAGCGCAGGCAGCCTTTAACCACGAAGGCCACGTCTTTGGCCAGCATGCCTTCGTGCAGCATAAATTGTTTTTTTCGAATTTTTTTGAACACGAATTTTTCGGTAAGCAAATCCTGTTCTGCTTTGCTTAGAACAATATTCTTTTGCAGGTTGTCAATTATTTTTTTGACGCTCATAGATCAAAAATAGCCATTAAAGGCCATAGGTAGTAACCGCAATTTTAGCCTTAAAAATTCAGTGTAAATACGTATGAAACGGATTGAGGGAATTGGTAGCTTAGGAGTGGTTATAGCGGCAATCTGCATGGGGATGTTGGATTGACGCATAAACTCAACTTTTAATACTTAAAATTAGTTACGCAGTTACTTTAAGCAATTGTTGGATTGATGATTAAAGCAATCTATGAGTTGTACGTTATGCAAGAGGCCTGCTAACTTGAAAGATATTTTATAAATAGTGTCATTGTAAAAATTTTAAAACGGAGTAAGCCAAAAATCCGACAAAGAGTAAGCAAAAACTTAAAATCATTATAATTATGTCAGAACAAAATCCAAATTTTTACATGCCGAAAGTGGCACTTGCGGCATCCCCTGTATTAAATACCTTGAGGGGGTATAGTTCCGATTTGGGCACTTGGGCTTCACTTAGTGTTACTGTTGACACATCTGATGTTTTTTTGACTGGTGGTACGGTTGCCTTAGCAGCATCCCCAGTTCTTAATACATTAAGAGCTTACAGTGCCTTAACTGGCACATGGGCTTCGCTTAGTGTAACAGTTGATAGTTCCGATGTATTTAAAGCCGCAGGCAACACCATATTAGCTGCATCGCCTGTTCTTAATACATTAAGAGCTTATAGCGGTATCACAGGCACATGGGCTTCGCTTAGTGTTACAGTTGATGCTTCAGATATTTTTAAAGTTGGTTCTCATGTTGCATTAGCCGCTTCTCCAGTATTAAATACCCTACAAGCTTACAGTGCTATTACAGGCACATGGGCTTCACTTAGCGTTACAGTTGATACTTCAGACATTTTTCTGGTAACAGGTAATACGATTCTTGTGGCATCGCCTGTTCTAAATACCTTACGAGCATACAGTGCTATAACGGGCACATGGGCTTTGCTTAGTGTAACTGTTGACACTTCAGATACTTTTAAAGTAGGTTCCCATGTTGCATTAGCTGCTTCACCAGTATTAAATACCTTGCGTGCATACAGTGCTATAACGGGAACATGGGCTTCGCTTAGTGTAACTGTTGACACTTCAGACATTTTTAAAGCAGCAGGTAATACTGCTTTTGCATCTTCACCAGTTCTAAACACATTGCGTGCTTATAGTGCTGTAACAGGAGCATGGGCTTCGCTTAGTGTAACAGTTGACACTTCCGACATTTTCAAAGTTGGAAGTATTCAAGGCATTGATAATAATTAATATAATTCCCGCAGATTTACATTAATTGTTATTGATGAAGTACGAACGCACGAAATAGCATTCCCAATAACAAAACTGTACATTGAATAAACCACCAAATACAATTATACCTTACTGAGGTTCGGATCTCATCGAATCAACTTGAACTTTGCTCCATAGTATTTACCTTTATCAAAAGCCAACCAGCATATGCGTATTGGTAAACTTTAATAAGCCCTGCATTGGTAATTAATGCGCAGCATGCAATTATAAGAATCAGCTTTTACCAATTAAGAGACAACTCTCCATGAAGCCATTTATTTCAATCATCACATGTATATTATTTCTTGCCACTCTTTACGGCCAGGCCAATAACGCAACACTAACAATCACCCCGTTAACAGGTGATTTTTACATTTATACTACGTACAACCTGTACGAGGGCAATAAAATTCCGGCACACGGTATGTACGTTATTACCAACGATGCCGCCGTATTGTTTGACACACCCTGGGATACCACCCAGTTTCAACCTTTACTGGATAGTATACAATTGAAACATGGTAAAAAAGTGGCGGTTTGTATTGCTACTCACTGGCATAGCGACAGAACGGAAGGGCTTGCCTATTATAAGCAGCAAGGTATTAAAACCTATACAACAGCACGCACCGATGAATTGAGTAAAAAGAATAATAAAAAAAGGGCTGAAAATCTGATGACGAAAGACACCGTTTTCAACATTGGCCAATATTCGTTTGAGATCTATTACCCCGGTGCCGGCCATACAGAAGACAATATTGTTGCCTGGTTCGGCAAAGAAAAGATACTGTATGGCGGCTGCTTAATCAAGGGCGCCGATGCTCATGATTTGGGTTACCTGGGGGATGCCAATATTAAAGAATATGAGGCAACGTTGAAAAGAGTTCAGAAAAAATTTCCCAACCCACAGTATATAATTGTTTCTCATCACGACTGGACAAATACTAATTCACTTAGAAATTCAATCAGGTTAGCAGGAAAATTGAAAAAGGAAACTGGCCGTTAACTACATCATCGCATCATGATAATTAGCCACTTTATAGGCTGCTTGCATTCAACTGCAATTTAAATTAGGCCTCCAAAAATTTGGACATCCATCATCTTATTATTATTTTTAATCCGAATAAATAGCCCCTGGCCTTTAAATGCTTACAGAAAAAGGGAAGGCGAGGGTTACTATTGCAACAGGATTGGGCGGTTTTTCATCAGGACAATGGCTGCCGGTGCTATAGCTACGTACATTAAATAACACTTATGGGGACTTATCTGAAACCACTTCAGACGGGCAGTGTCATCATTTGCCTGATCTTTTTTTTCTGCCTGCACCTTCCTGCATCAGCATATACATTAGCGGAAAATTCCGAAAATCCGGCGCCTCCTCCTGGCATTATTCCAGCCGGACCGGTAACATTCTGCAGCGGGGGATATCTTTCTGTAGCCGGTTCAGCACCGGGTTCTACGTTTCAGTGGCTGGCCGGTACAACCGCTATCGCAGGAGCCGGCAATGATTCCCTATTTGTAACTAACAGCGGCACCTATACTTGTGTGGTCATCACCGGGGCTATTAGGGATACCCTTCCGGCAGTTGTGGTAACCGTAAACAGCATTTCACTTACTGCCTCTTCTACCAATGTATGTAACGGGCAACCTGTTACGCTTACCGCCAGTGGCATTACCGCCGGCAACTATAACTGGATAAATCCTTCAACAGGAAGCGGGTCTTCCGTAACGGTAACGCCTGCCAGCCCAACCAATACGTATTCGGTGGCAGGAATCGTGAATGGGTGTACCGATACAGCTACTGTTACGGTAAGCGTGAAACCGGTACCCATAGCGGCTTTCACATATACCCCGGCTTCCGGCTGCCCCCGGAGAAGGCGGCGGATAGAATTCAGCAGTACATCTTCCTCTAACGGAAGCGGCGGCCTCATTTATCAATGGAATTTCGGGGATCCAAACTCAGGGGCTAATAATACATCTACTAATCAGAACCCTAACCACAGCTTTGTGGGAACAGGCTTCAGCAATGCCGGCGTGTACACGGTAACCCTGATCGTTACCGGTGCCAATGGCTGCAGCGATACCGCCACTCAGGCCATCAGCATCGGTACGTTTCCTGATGCCAGCCTGTCGAGCTCAGCCACCCAAACCACATTTAACGGGGAGCCCTATTTCTCCGTTTGTACATCGGACCCCACATCAGCCATAGATTTTTTCAACACATCAACCACGATCGCTACCAATACCAATTACCAGATCATATGGGGCGACGGAACACCCAATTATAGCAATCCCACATTTGCCGGCTCTGTATCGCATACTTACAGTGCGGGCACTTACCTGCTCAGCTTCATCGTGTCGTCAGGCGGATGTAACGATACTACAGACTATAACATATTTGTAGGAACCAACCCGGTTGTGGGTATGACCAATCCCGGTATTACAGGTATTTGCACCGGTAACTCGCTTACATTCCCTTTATCATATGTGAACTCGCTCGGTGTTACCAATACGCCGGGAACCATATATACCATCACATTCAATGATGGTTCGCCTTCTGTCGTATTCACGCACCCTGTAACAGGCCTGCCGCAGGCAAGCATCACCCATGTATTCGATTCAACCAGTTGCGGAACAGTGAGTTCAAACGGAATCATCAATTATAACAACTCTTTTTCGGCGTCTATCAGCGCCTCCAACCCCTGCCAGTCGTCGTCGGCGGGAGTAGTACCAATATATGTTTCGCAAAAACCAGATGCAGATTTTACGGTATCTCCGGGAGATACCGTTTGCCAGAATACTACTGTAACGTTTACGAATACCAGCCAGGTAGGCAACACGGTACAATCCGGGCAGGCTAATGGAACCTGCACCCAGGGCAAATTCGTCTGGAAGATAACACCATCAACAGGCTGGACGCTGGTTTCCGGCTCCCTGGGAGACGATTTTAACAGCAATAACCCCAATCCCTGGCTTACGGGAACGAGTCCGCTCCAGGTTACTTTTAACACAGCAGGCACATACAGTATCAAGATCAGGGTAGGGGGGAACAGCACCTGCGGCATCGACAGCCTGGAACAGACCATTTGTGTTACCGAAACACCAACAGCCGCATTCGCCCTTGATACACAAACAGGCTGCGCACCATTGCGTGTAAACGCAACCGGTAGTACCAATGCCGCCACTTGCGGGCAGAATACATACCAGTGGTCGGTGAGTTATGCGGCTACCGCCGGTTGCCAGCCATCTGCATCAAGTTTTAGTTATGTAGACGGTACCAGCGCCACATCCCAGAATCCGCATTTCAATTTTGTGAACCCGGGCGTTTATACGATACAGTTACAAACAGTAGCGCCCTCTGCAAGCTGTACTTCAACGATAGTAACACAGCAGGTTACGGTAAAAGGGAAACCCACGGTGGGCATAAGCAACGTACCCGCTGCCATTTGCCAGAATCAGTCTTTTTCACCCACGGGTACCGCAACCTGTTATATAGATGCAGCCTCTACCTATACCTGGACATTTACCGGCGGAACGCCAGCTACGGTTTCCGGTACACTCAATCCCGGTTCCATCACTTACCCCGGTACAGGTTCTTATCTTGTAATACTCCAGGTAAATAATGAATGCGGCCTTACCAGAGATACCGTACCCTTTGTTAGCAACCCGGCACCGGTGATTTCCGGCCCGGCCAGTGTATGTGTGGGGTCAACAATCAGCTTGTCTGCCACCGGCACACCGGCTGCATCAAACCCTTGGGTAAGTTCAAATACGACTGTGGCCACTGTAAGTACCACCGGTGTAGTTACCGGCATCAGTGCTGGAACAGCGCTGATTATTTTCACAAACAGCAGCAATTGTAAGGATACACTAACGGTAACGGTTAACTCATTGCCCACCATTACCGGCGCTGCCAACGTTTGCGTGGGTGCCACGATCACCCTCACCGGTTCAGCGGCACCATCAGCCACAAATCCCTGGGTTTCGTCAAACACCGGCGTGGCAACTGTGAGCAATACCGGTGTAGTAACCGGCGTTGCCACTGGAACGGCAACCATTACATATACCAACAGCAATGGGTGTATAACAACCACCGTCATTAATGTACGGCCCATACCTGTTATCAGCGGCGTAAGGAACAATCCAACGGCCTGTGCCACCAGTACGGGCAGCATCACCATTTCCGGACTTACACCTAACACTACAGGATATACGCTGCAGTATCTCTATAACGGATCGCCGCAAACTGCCGTTAACTTCAGCACGGGTGCAGGGGTAACTACCTATGTACTCAGCAACCTGGTAAGTGGCTCCTATACCAATATCATCATATTATTGAACGGTTGCCCCTCAAATGCACTCAGTTTTTCATTGGTTGATCCGTCAGCCCCGCCCGCACCGGTGCTGACTGCCAGCGCACCCATTTGCAGCGGGCAAAGCCTTACCCTCAGTGTGAGTGCACCCGTGGGCGGAACAACCTATACATGGAGTGGCCCAAACAGTTTTTCAGGCACCGGTACCAGCATCACCATTCCCAATGCCGGCACTGCCGCCAGTGGAACCTATTTAGTAACGGCAACGGTTAGTGGTTGCACATCTCCGGCAGGCACCGTAACGGCAACGGTTAACCCTGCACCACCGGCGCCTTCTGCTACATCACCGGTCAATTTCTGCCAGCAGGCTACGGCCACAGCGCTCACAGCTACGGCTGCCGCAGGAAACACATTATACTGGTATACTACTGCCACGGGCGGCACAGGCAGCACAACAGCCCCGGTACCTTCCACAGGTACTGCAGGCAGCACTACTTATTATGTGAGCCAGCAGACGGCACAGAATTGCGAGGGGCCGCGTACACCCATTGTGGTCAACATAAACCCTACGGCATCCATTGCCAATCAAACAGCAACAACCTGCAGCGGTCAGGCTTTCATCAACACACCATCTGGCGCTGGCGTTCCTGCCGGAACTACCTATACCTGGGCAGCCCCGGTGATCAGCCCGGTGGGCGCTATTACTAACGGTAGTGCACAACCGGTAGCACAGGCATCCATCAGCCAGGTACTGTATAACAACACCGGATCTGCGGCTACTGCTACTTATACCGTAACTGCATCATCAGGAACCTGTACCAGCACATTTACGGTTGTTGTTACCGTAAACCCCAACCCTGTGGTATCGGTCAACAGCCCGGCCATTTGCATCGGGCAATCAACCACACTTACTGCAGCAGGAGCAAATACCTATACCTGGAACCCGGTAACCGGCTTAAGTGCAGGCACAGGAGCAACGGTTACGGCAAACCCTTCCGGTACTACCACTTATACAGTGATTGGAACAGAAACGGCAACAGGATGTAAAGACACGGTAACAAGCACAGTTACCGTTAACCTGCTTCCTGCAGCACCGGTTGCAGCAAATGTTACTTACTGCCAAACGGATAATGTAACTCCTTTAACGGCCACAGCGTTAGCTGGGCATACCTTAAACTGGTATGATGGTTCCAATGTGTTGCTTCCGGGTGCACCCACACCATCCACGGCTACTGCTGGAACAACAACATATTTTGTGAGCCAGACGAACAGTGCAACCACATGCGAAGGCACGAAGGCTACTATCACGGTAACTGTTCATCCGAAGATTACCATCAGTGCAAAAACAGATACGATCTGCAGCAGCCAGTCATTTACCATTACGCCGAATGATGCGGGAATTCCGGCGGGTACGCTTTACAGTTGGCCTGCACCGGTAGTTACGGGAGGAATGACAGGTGGTGCAGCCGGTACGAATGCGGCTTCAGTGAGTGGGGCATTAAGCAACCCGTCCGCACAAATTCAAACGGCTACGTATACTGTTACCCCGATTGCGAATAACTGCCCGGGTTATCCGTTTACGGTTACCATCTATGTGAATCCTGCGCCGCAGGTAAGTTTTAATCCCGGAAACCAGGCGATCTGTTCCGGGCAGAATACGCTTGCAGTTACTTTATCATCAACCACTACCGGTGTTAATATCCCCTGGGTATCACAAAGCCCTGCGGGCATTACAGGTGCAACAGCCGGCGGCAACAATACGATTCCTGTTCAAACACTTATTAATAATACGGCAGGCCCGTTAACAGTCACCTATGCTGCAGTTGCTATCACATCGGGTTCCAACGGCTGCCCGGGCGATACCGCGAGGTACCAGGTTACGGTGAATCCAAAACCGGTAGTGCCTGCGCAAAGCATCAGCGTCTGCAGCCATGATCCTGTACGGTTTGTACCGGTTAATAATCCACCGGCTACTATAGTACCGGCAGGTACCACCTATACCTGGACGTTTGCCGATAACCCCAATGTAACGGGTGAGAGCAACCAGCCCACGGCCACAGATACCATCAGGCAATTGCTGGTAAACCTGACCAATGTGCCGCAAAATGTAGTGTTTACTGTTACGCCGGTCTCGGGCGCCCAGGGTAACTGTGCCGGTGTTCCATTTCAGTTAACCGTAACCGTTAACCCGGTACCGGAGATACCTGCCATGCGGGATACTGTCTGCAGTGGAACAGCTTTTTCCCTGAACCCGGTTAACGGAACGCCATCGGCAACAGTAATTGTTCCTGCAGGTACCACGTATAGCTGGCCGGCCCCGGTAATGCCAGCGGGTGTTAGCGGAGGAGTGGCAGGTACAGGCCAAGCGGTTATTTCAGGCACTTTAGTGAACAGCAATTTCGCTCCTGTAACGGTAAATTATATTGTTACCCCGGTTTCGGGTGCTACGGGCAATTGCCCAGGACAACCCTTTACCGTAAGTATAACGGTTAACCCGCTTGCTTCTATCAGTAACAATCCGCTGAACCAAAGCGTATGTAATGGTGGAACAACAGCTTCGGTAAACTGGACATCCTTTACAACGGGTTCCACCTATGCGTGGACGGTAGTGTCATCGGGAAGTGTTACCGGCTATTTACCTGCCGGTTCTGGCCCTGTTCTGGGAACCATGCAACTGGTGAATACGGGCATTGCACAGGATTCTGTCGTGTATGCGGTTACGTCAACGGCTAGTGCCTGTTCAGCACCTGTAACCAATTATACCATTTATGTAAACCCCGATGCGCGGGCATCATTCAGTTACCCGCAGGATACCGCCTGCTGGCCATTCCCGATTAACATCACAAACACATCACCGTTGTCTCCCGGAAACCCAAATATCCCTAACGGGTCATACAACTGGTATTCCATCAATGCGTCAGGAATTTCCACTTTACTGGGTACCGGAAGTGTTTTTCCCGGGTATACCATTCCCGCAGAATCAGATTCAATACGTATAAAAATGGTTGCCATCAGTGCCTTTGGTTGTAAGAATGACAGCGTTTCACATACTTTCTATACCAAACCGAAACCGCAGGCAAACTATTCCATGTCAACGCATGACAGTTGCGGGCCACTCACTGTTTCATTCAACAACCTTACCAACCTGGCCGATACGTTTAATTATCACTGGGATTTTGGTAACGGCCAGACATCTGATTTGCAAAATCCGGGGCCTGTTACATTTTTGAGCAGCCCATTATTCACTGATATAACTTATTATGTAACCTTGCAGGCTTACAATGTATGTGATACCTCCACTTATGTTGACAGTGTCATTATAAGGGCAAATCCTAAAGCCAGGTTTTCTGTTTCCTCTTCTTCGGGCTGTTCGCCGTTTACCATCCAGATAACAAATAACTCTTTAGGCAACCCGTATGCCTATTACTGGGATTTTGGTAACGGTGATACAGATACGACGTTCAGTACCGGCACTTTCAGTTATACCTATTATACCGGAGTTGTAGCAACGTATAACCTGATGCTGATAGCGCAAAACCAGTGTGGAAGGGATACGCAGGTGATCAACATTCGTGTGGCACCAAATGTCATCCGTCCGGGCATTTCTGTCAACTCTACAGAGTTGTTTGGGTGTGTTTCACATAACGTGAACTTTTTCAATGCTACATCAGGTGCAACCAGCTTCACCTGGGATTTTGGCGACGGGTCGCCTGCAGTGGTAACCAACGTAAGCCAGGTGAATGTGCCGCACCTGTATACCACAGCCGGCGTATTTACAGTTACCATCAATATGACCAACGGATGCAGCGATACCGCCATAACCAAACAGATAACCGTTTACCCCAAACCCGACGCGCAATTTGTAACCACGCAACCGGTGTATTGTCAGGGCGATACCGTAAGGGTAAACAATACATCAACCGATGCGAACAGTTACAGTTGGAATTTCGGTGATGGCTTCAGCACATCTGGTTTTCAACCTGTACATGTGTATGCTGCCCCGGGAACATATACCATATTGCTTACAGCAGAAAGGACCAACGCGGGCGGCGTGGTTTGTTCTGATACCATTACCCGTTCAGTTACCATACTTGCGAAACCGGATACCACGCTTAATATCAACATCAGCGGGCTTAACTGTACGCCATTCATAATCAATGGTAACGTTCCCGGTTGGACGAACGAAACCGTTAACTGGTATGTATATGATACTACACTTCCGGCATACCCGGTTGTTATCAGCGGACCTGTAATGAACTATACTTTCAGTAATGAAGGTACGTTTGCGGTACATATGGTGATAGTGAATGCCGCGGGCTGCCGCGACAGTTCCATCAGGATTTTCCGCGTGTACAGGAGCGCCGAAGCCGGATTCACACCGCTTAACCTGGCAACCTGTAACCTTGATACTACCATCAGTTTCCAGAATACATCTTTTGCCAACGCATATACGCCGTTATCATACCAGTGGCTGGTAGACGGTGTATTGCAGGCCACTACCGGTAACTTCATTCACCAGTTCATTACGGCCGCCTCCACTCCGCTACCAAAAACATACAATACCATGCTGGTGGCAACCAATACAGTTGGCTGCCGCGATACGGCAAGGGGTACAGTACAGGTTAATCCATTGCCCAAAGCAATATTCAGTTTGCTTAACCAGGGCGACTGTATCCCCTTTGCCGCAAACATTTCCAATAACTCTCTTTATTCGGATAATTATGTCTGGTACCTAAACGGGGCGCTGGTAAGTACAGATATGAACCCGGTGATAAACATCACGCAGGCTGCTACCGATTACACCATCATGCTGGTAGTGACCAACAGTTTTGGCTGCCGGCCCGATACAAGCACGGTAAGCTTCCGCACAAGGGTTATGCCCAGGGCTTCATTCAGCATTAACAACCCGCTTGGCTGCGGCGGGCAACTGAATATTGTAACCCAGAACAACAGCCAGAATGCAAATTCCTATCAATGGGACTGGGGCGACGGCTCCCCGGTAAGTGCGGGCATCAACCCGACACACCTGTATACAAGCCTGGGTACATATCGTATAACCTTAACCGCGAGTGATGGCACCTGCCGTGATACGGCCAGCCGGCTCGTGGTGGTTGCACAAAAACCCATTGTAGATTTCAGTACAGGAAACCCACGGACCTGTGATACGGCTGTAGTACAATTTCAAAATCTTACCACTTTTGCTGATACGTACTTATGGGTGTTTAGTAACGGGCAGACGAGTACAGCGGTATCGCCAACAGTTACCTTCCCGCCTTCCAACTCAGCATACACAGTGAAGCTTATTGCCATGAATGCTGCAGGTTGCCGTGATTCACTTACCAGGGCAAACTATATACAGTCTATCATACCGCCTGCAGCAGATTTCCAGATTCAACCATCCGCTACGATCAGCATACCCAATTATACGTTCTCTTTTGTAAATACCATGGCAAACAGCCCATTGTACAGGTATTCTTGGCTACTGGGTGATGGTGGTTTCAGGAACACCCGCGATGTACTCAATTATAAGTATGCCGATACGGGAAGTTATGCTGTTAATCTGATTGTACTTGATACCAGTACCAATTGCCTTGATACCATCACCCGGATAGCACGTATTGAAGGTTACCCGGGCTATCTCTATGTACCCAACGCTTTTTATCCAAACAGTGTTCAGGTACAGTTCCGGTCTTTCAGACCTTTGGGTAAAGGCCTTGATACATATGAACTGCAGATATTTGATAGCTGGGGCAAGTTGCTTTTCCGCACAACGAAACTTGACGCTGCCGGTGCTCCTGTAGATGCCTGGGACGGCACATTCAACGGAAAGCCGATGCCCCAGGACGGTTATGCCTGGAGGATAAAAGCGAAATTCAGGAACGGTACGAATTGGAGTGGCATGGTATACGACCAGAATGAAAGCGGCGCACCGGGACATACATTCGGAACAGTAACCTTATTCAGATAAAAAATGAAGAAAATGATCCGTAAACATATTATCAGTTATGCGTTACTGTTATTATCTGCCGGCGGTAATGCACAGGATGCCCTGTTCAGTTTGTACCAGTATACGCCAACATATATGAATCCCGCATTCATAGGTACCGGTAAGAATAACCTGCGGCTGTCTGCCGTTACAAAAGTGCAGTGGTTCAACCTCTATAAGCCATTCAAGTATTTTTCAGGTGGTGCCGATTTTTCGATTTACGACGACAACCAGCGCAATGTACTTAACATGGGCCTGCTGGTGAACCACAGTAATAAGGGTTACCTGAAAAACACAGGCATCAACGCCATTGTGGGCAGGAGTTTTGGTACAAGGAATACCGATTGCAGCAACTGGTTCCTGAGCCTGGCCTTGCAGGGAGGTATCGGATTTAACCGGGTAAACCCCGACAAGTTTGTATTCATCGACCAACTGGACCAGACAGGGATCACCGGGAATGCTTCGCAGGTTGACCTGTTCCAGACCTATGGCAACAAAACGTATTTCGATTTTGGAGGAGGCTTTTTGCTGGCTTTCAGCAATTTCATGGTAGGCGGAGCAGCTCATCATATAAACAAGCCTAACCTCAGCTTTAATGGAAAACCGGAAGACGGTAAGTTGCCCATGAAAGTGACAGGACATGTCAGTTACCGGCTGGATAAAGAAAATATCACGTTAAAGCCAAGCTTTTTTATGCAGTTGCAGGGAAAAAGCAGCGTGTTCAGCCTGGGCACGCTGATAGATTATTATGATTTGCCGGTTGAACTGGGGCTTTGGTACCGTAATGCAGCCAACCTGAACAGTAACAGCGCATTCTGTATCGGTGTTACCTGGAAGTGGGGAGAAGCAAAAACGGTAACTTCCCGTACCATGGAATACAGCAACCGAATCGGAATCAGTTATGATGCTGATATTGTAAAACCAAGCCTCAATACTTCGCATGGAAGTATTGAATTGGGTGTTCAGCGGGATGTGATCATTAACGATAACAACTATTGCCCCACCTCCAGTTCGGGTGTTTGTAACTACCGGTTTCCATGGGAGTTTTTTTAAGAAGTTACATAACATATCCCTTTCCTGAAATGGGGGAAACGCATCGTCCCCTCCGGGAGACATTGCTGGGTATGAGGAAATGTTATTTACAACTTGATGAATTCAACCCGCCGATTCAAGGCCTTGTTTGAAGGAGTGTCATTGGGAGCAACAGGTTGTATCTCACCTTTCCCGTCTGTTTCTATCCTGCCTGCATCTATGCCGAAAGTTTTTATGAGTTCATTTTTAACAGCGGCTGCTCTGCGTTTAGACAGATCCAGGTTAGCTGCATCATTGCCATCAGCATCGGTATGGCCGATGATCCTGATCCTTACATCAGGGTTTTCGTTCAAAATATCGGCAATGCCTTTTACTGTTCCGTATGATTCGGACTTCACTACATCCTTGTTCACATCAAAATAAATACCATAACTCACCAGTTTGCCTTCGGTGATGAGTTTGCTTCTCATATCTGGTGATGCATCAGTGATCCTGAAATTAGAAATATATGAACCACAGGAAGCGCCTCTTGACAGCCTGAAACAAAACCGGTTGAATTTAGAACCCTCATAAATATTTGTTGGCATATCCATCACTTTTGCATCTTTATGATAGATCCGCACTCTCCGGTTCTGTACCCAGATGATCACATGGTTTACTTTTTCAGGTTCAACAGGATTTAATGTTGATGATCCCCTGATCTGATCACTTTCCCCTGTTTTATAACCCATCGTATTCCAGTTTCCCTTTTCTATTGAGATCATAATCCCGGCATTCCCTGGGTGGGCATTATTATCCATTTCCGTAGGTTTGGTTTCACCATACAGTATTAACCCGGCTGCTATACGGCCACCGGTCTTTTTAGGAACAATATCAAATTCAATGATGAAATTTTTGGGGAAATCAATTCGCTTTAACATGAAGTAATTCCCTTCCGAATTATTCAGGTTAAACCATTTTCCCGGAGCTATGTTGAGGGTGTTTATCTCACCAGGTGCATTGGCTGTCCATAACGCAGGAAAATCTCCAACTGCATCCTGGCTGAAATCATCGAAGAAGATCACTTTTTCACCCGGCACAAAATCAAATTTTGTACTTGCCTGCAATCCAGGCTGGTTGTTTACCGGAGTTACATCGCCCCTGTTGGATGCCGGTTCAGCCGGAGGGTTGTCTTTCTTTTCTGCCTGAACAGGTTCGTTCACTTTTTTATAAACGGTGTCTACGATCTCACCAGCTTTTTTATCTATTTCCCTGTTTATTTTAGCATTTACTTTTCTTTCTATTGCTTTTTTGGGGTTGATTATTTGGGCTGACACATTTCCTGCAATAACAAATAAAACTGCCATCAACCAACAATATTTTACCCGTTTCATAATTGTAAAATTTATTATAAAGCTAACATGGCAGCCAGGCGAATCCTATGACAGGACTCAGTAATAAGTGTGATGACAATCAATAAGGGGTGAGCATAAATAAGGCGCAGGTAGGATAACCTGCGCCTGAAAAATCGGGTTTGAATATTGTTTCTATTCCACTTCCACTTCGTGCTTGCTGTGAGCCTCTACCAGTTTTTTCTGAACCTCAAATGGCACCGGCGCATAGGATGAAAATGTCATGTTAAAGCGGGCACGGCCCTGTGTCAGGCTTCTTAAAGAAGAAGAGTATTGGTGCATCTGCGATAAAGGCACTTTGGCCGTTATCTTTTGGAAATGGCTTTCTGCTTCCATGCCTTCCACCACAGCCATGCGTGTCTGCAGGTCGCCCATAACGGCACCAACCTGGTCATCCGGACAAAGCACCTCCACCATATACAAGGGTTCCAGCAGTTGCGGGTCGGCCTGCGTAAAAGCAAGCCTGAATGCCTGCAGGCCGGCAATCTTGAAGGATATGTCATTGCTGTCTACCGGGTGCATCTTTCCGTCGTATACGCTTACCCGTACGTCGCGTACATAACTGCCGGTAAGCGGACCGTTCTGCATTTTTTCCATCACTCCTTTCATGATGCTTGGCAGGAAACGGGCATCTATGGCTCCGCCAACTATGCAATTGAGAAATACCAGTTTACCACCCCAGTCCAGGTCAATCTCTTCTTTGCCCCTTACATTCAACCCGTGCGGATGAGGCATTCCTTCATACCAGGGTTCAATGCGCATAAACACTTCGCCGAACTGGCCGGCGCCGCCGCTTTGTTTCTTGTGCCGGTAGGTTGATTCGGCCATTTTTCGGATGGTTTCGCGGTATGGGATCTTTGGTTTATCAAAACGTACATCCAGTTTGTGGATATGCGCAATCTTCCATTGTATTACCTGCAGGTGCAGTTCTCCCTGGCAATGCAGTAAAACCTGTTTCAGTTCGGGAGATATTTCAAAATGAACCGTAGCATCTTCTTCCGCCAGCGTATGCAAAGCCTGTGACAATTTTTCTTCCTCTCCTTTGTTCACTGCCGTGATAGCTACCGTAACATTGGGTTTTGGAAAAACGATCGGTTCCAGTTCCAGGTTTGCCCCTTTTTCATGCAATGTATTGTTTACATGCGTGGAGCGGAGCTTGATGGTGGCGCCAATATCTCCGGCCACCAGTTCATTCACGGGAACGCGGTTATGCCCTTCCAGCAACAGCAGCTGGTTTATCTTTTCTGTTACACCGGTATTTTCATTCACCAGTTCCATCCCGGCTTTAATGGTTCCGCTGTAAACTTTAAACAGGCTCAGCTCACCGATATGCGGTTCTATGATCGTTTTAAATATAAAGATGCATGCCGGCCCGCTAACATCACAACTGAGCTTTCCACCCGCCTTTGTACGCTGGGGAGGCATTTCATTGGCAGACGGGCATACATTGTCAATATAACTCATGATGCGGCCTACGCCCATATTTTTTTCTGCTGATGCGCAAAACAATGGGAAAATATCATGTTTAATCATGGAAGCATGCAGGCCGGCTTTCATTTCATCTTCACCCAGTTCACCCTGCTCAAAATATTTTTCCATCAGGCCTTCATCATTAGATGCAATAGTTTCTACCAGTTCCTTATGCATCTGTTCTGCTTTTTCTTTCTCACTGTCGGGGATAGGTTTTTTTTCCGGTTTCCCGCCGGCTTCGCCAAACTGGTACATCACCATGTTCAATACATCAATGATGCTGTTGAAGCCGGCTCCGGTTTGAACGGGATATTGCACGGCCACCACATTGGCGCCAAAATGCGCTTTGGCTTCCTGCAATGTCTTGTCAAAATCGGCGCCTTCTTTGTCTAACTGGTTTACTACAAAGAGGGTGGGTGTTTTAAATTTGTCGGTATACTCCCATATTACATCGGTGCCCACTTCTACGCCCATGGAAGCGTTCAGCAGCATTACACCGGTATCGGCTACACGCAGGGCGCTGATCACTTCACCGGAAAAATCATCGTAACCGGGCGTGTCAATGATGTTTATCTTATAGTCGCGCCACGGGGTATGGAGCAGGGATGCGAAAACGGAACTTTGCCTTTCGGTTTCCAGTTCGTGGTAATCACTTACGGTATTTTTTGCGGCGATGGAACCGCGGCGTTTGGTGATGCCTGCTTCAAACAGCATGCATTCGGCCATGGTTGTTTTACCACAGCCTGCATGCCCGAGCAGGGCGATATTTTTTACGTGGTTGGAATCGTACGTTGCCATAACTGAAGTATTTATTTACAGAACTGCTATAAACGATTCAGCCAGTCTTATGCAGGCTGGCTGAATGGTGCAGAACGGTTATTGTTTGATGAATTGGTGAAAATCCTGGTCTAATTTTTCAAGATCAGCCACCAGCATGTCAAGTTTCTCTTTCAGGTGATGATGCGGGATGCGGTGCCCGAAATTAGGGTGGCGTTCAGCTTCCTGAATATGATGCCTGATTTCATGTTTCAGGTCGTGGATATTGATGAGCTGGATATGGAACTGGTTATGGTAATGTTCTATTTCAGCCAGAATATCATGATCTGTTTTTCCGGGTGCAAAAAAATACAATTCAGTCTTCAACTTATTCAGTTTTTCACGGTAATTGGCTAAAATTTCATACCATTTTTTACACTCGTCAATAAGTGTCTGATGTTGCTCTGCGGTTACCATATTAGATTAGTTTAAGGATGAACAAATATTTTTGAATAGTAAGTTAACAACTGTTATTTACTTTCAGAAATAAAGGTTCAAAAGCCTGCGGGTATAATTTATGACCTTAGTCATGATTTAAATTAAGAATTATCATGTTACATGTATAAATTAAAATGTATAAACCGGGCGATTGGTGTTTTCAGGATTATAAAACTTAGTCAATCAATAAATTATACGGGTTGTTCCCTGTTTGTAAACACAAACGGAAAAAAAACCGGCAAATAATTCCGGAAAATAAAAACCGCCTCCCATAACAGAGGCGGTTTTATCCAAAACATCCGCAACAATCAATTATTTAGGTAACAGCACTTTGCCGATTACATGAATAACGCCATTGGTTGCCAGGATATCTGCGGGGTTAATCTGGGCATAACTGTTGTTATCGTCACCTTTCACCCAGCCGGTATTAAATCCAAGTATGGTTGTAACCTTATTCCTTGGTGCATCGGCCAGGGTGGCAGTCCTTTTCAGGATACCAAGGTCCCATGCGAAATTCCTGCCGGCTACAACATGGTAACGGAGAATATTGGACAAAGCGGAGATCTGGCCTGCATCTGTGATATTACTGATATTGGCAGCATTGTTGAATGGTGCCGGTAATTGGGCAAAAGCGGCATTGGTTGGAGCGAAAACGGTGAAATCACCACTTCCGGTAAATACACCTGCCAGGTTGGTTTTAACCAGGGCAGCAACCAATGAAGAGAAATTGGGATCAGCTATAGCAATTCCTGCTATCGTGTTGCTTGGAAAAAGCAATACTTTGTTAATTACATGAATGACCCCGTTGCTGGCATTCAGGTTTGCAAAAATAACAGTACTCTGGCCATTAACCCTGATAAGGCCGAATGTTTTTGACAGGTAAATTGTATTGTCATTTACACTGCTGCTGGTAGCCGGTTTCAGTGTTGCTGCACTGCTGCTGCCATTGCTCACCTGGTTGCTGAATACTTCCGCACCTAACACATGGTACAGTAATACGTTACGCAGAAAGTCTATTTGTGCGGCATCTGTAATACTGTTTATATTGGCTGCATTGTTAAACGGGGCGGGAAGCTGTGCAAATGCGCCGTTCGTTGGGGCAAAAACAGTGAGGTTAGCTGATGCATCTGACAGTGCACCTGCCAGGCCGGTCTTAACAACAGCGGCTACCAGGCTGGTGAAATTGGGGTTTGATACGGCAATATCAACAATGTTGCCGGGGTTCGTTTCATTGCTCAATTCACTGAAACCAAGCGATTCGGCTTCCTGCTGTGCTTCCGGTACGGCAGATTGTTCCAGTGCACGGGCGGTATTCACGGCTGCCTGTTCGTTGTCGGCTATACCCGTATTATCCATCATCACGTGATTTGATTTCTTGCAGGAGTACATGATACCTGCCATCAAAGCCACGGTAGCCATCACTTTTAAGCTACGCAGCCATTTGGTAAAATTTTTTGTTTGCATAAAAAATGTTTTGAAGATTAATTGATAACAGAACAACAATGCAGCAGGGGCTGTGTTGATGGTAAAGTACTGAAGCGTATTTCTGCGGGAGTGAATATGGTATTTTTTCTGATAAGCCGTAATGCAGAATCTCATTCAGCCCGGTTTTGGGCAGTAATAAGCGGGCAATTCGGTTTGCATGCTTACAGGTGCTCAGCCTTATTATTGTTTTCCTTACAAAGGGTAAGAATATCATCAGTTGAGGCAAAAACAGTACATAATTGAAAATCAATGGAGATCAGAATGGTTAATTATTTAATTTCGGACAACAGTTATCAAAATTTATTTCTCTTTATGAAAAGGATGATTTTATCGGTATTGTTTTCACAGCTTATTTCAGGTTTGCATGCCCAGCAACCCTTATACCAGTCGGGTGCCTATAGTATCTACAACAACAAAGTGGTGCAGGGTAAAAATACGGCCACAGCGCTTACCGCTACTCATATGATGAGTAATTACCAAAGCCCTGCAAACGAATTCCAGCATGCCGATATTAGTTTTAAGTTTTCTATCAATGGCAGGGATAATGAAATGTTTATGGGTAAAAACCATAACTTTTCTGTGAAGGCGGTAAATGGCGTTTCTGAAACACCGGTGATAAAGTTCGGGCAGCAGCTTGATCAGCCAGCTACGGATGGTAATTACCTGTTACCCAATACGGCATTAAAAATAAGGCTGGATATGAAAGATGTGATGAAGCAGTTCAATGACAATGGATATTACACTACCATCAACGGGGATAAGATTTACAGGGAAGATTTTAAAGGTGTTTTTGTAGCAGGAGCCACAGCTCCCATGACATGGGATTTTGATAATATCATGAAACGCGAAGATCTGCAGTTAACAGATGCTGACGGAGATGGTATTTACGAGGTTACCCTTGTGTTAAACAAACAATCAGATGAAAAGCATACGGATGCTGAATGGAAGCTTTCAAAAGATATTTCACCATATCCTCAATACAAATCCGGTTTTCTGCTCTCCGATGCCATTTATAACCTATCACTGGAAGAAATGCTGAAAGCGATTGAGCCTGATAGTACATTCAGAACAGGAAAAGAGTGGAGTGGTGTATGGACAAGGGATATCAGTTACAGCATCATCCTGTCGATGGCACACCTGCAGCCAAGGGTAGCTATGTTCAGCCTGATGCGTAAGGTGAATGCAAAGAAGAAGATCATCCAGGATACGGGTACCGGTGGCGCATGGCCGATAAGTACCGACAGGATGATATGGGCTGTTGCGGCATGGGAAATATATAAGGCAACCGGTAATAAGGACTGGCTGCAGCAGGCGTATGTAATTATCCGGAATTCCATAGAAGATGATATCCATGCAGCGCACGACCCGGAAACGGGTTTGGTGAAAGGAGAATCATCCTTTTTAGACTGGAGGGAACAGACGTATCCCAAATGGATGCAACCCGCAGATATTTATGAAAGCCAGAGCCTTGGTACCAATGCAGTTCATTACCAGGCAAACAATGTATTGTCGCAAATGGCAACAGAACTAAAAGATATAAAAGCAGCTTCAAAGTATAAAGAAATTGCAGACAGGATTAAGAAAGGCATCAATGAGTATTTATGGTTGCCGGAGAAAGGCTATTATGCCCAGTTCCGGTATGGCAGAAATTATAAATTCGTTTCACCCAGGGCAGAAGCGCTTGGTGAAGCCTTATGCGTTATATTCGGCATTGCCGATGAAGCCAGGGCCAAGCAGGTTGTGGCCAGTACACCGGTTACCGCATTCGGTATACCATGCATTTACCCGCAGATACCCAATATTCCCCCTTATCATAACAACGCCGTTTGGCCATTCGTACAAACTTACTGGTTATGGGCTGCAGCTAAAGCCGGTAATGAAAGGGCCGTGTCTGAAAGCATATTCGCTATTTACCGTCCTGCAGCATTATTCCTCACCAACAAAGAAAATTTTGTGGTTGACAATGGTGACTTCAATGGCACGCAGATAAATTCAAGCGTGATGCTGTGGAGCTTATCAGGAAACATCAGCATTGTTCAGAAAGTGTTCTTTGGAATACGGTTTAACCCGGATGGTTTGTCTTTTGAACCTTTTGTGCCAAAGATCCTGGAAGGAAAACGTATGCTTGACAATTTTAAATACAGGGACGCAATATTGAATATAGAAATGGAAGGCTATGGCAATGTAATTAAAACATTTATGCTGGATGGCAAAGAAATGCCACAGGCTACTGTACTTGCAACATTAAAAGGAAACCATACCATTAAGATCATCCTTGCAAATAATACAAATGGATTTTATGATGTAAATAAAGTTGCCAACGTTTATTCATTACCGGCACCTTCTGTTAAGTATGACGGAACAAAGCTATCATGGGACGCCATTAAAGGGGCAAAGCTCTACCGGGTGCTTCAGAACGGAAAGATGATCGCCGAATCCACCAAAACAAGCTTTATTACACCGGCACGGGCATTTGCAGAATATGCTGTGATAGCATTGGATGAAAACAATGTTGAATCATTCGCAAGCGAACCACAGGTTGTAAGTAAAGGAAACGCTTTCCAGTTTTTAGAGGTGGAAGATATTGCAGGCAAAGCAAACTATCCTTACAAAGGTTTTATGGGAAATGGTTTTGCAGAAATCAGCACTACTGTAAACAAGGTTATCAATATTCCGGTTACAGTTAAAAA
>CALKVC010000177.1 GCA_937996595.1 uncultured Chitinophagaceae bacterium | reverse complement strand
GCTGTATACGCTGCTGCCTCCGCCATGGTTCAATACCTGCTTCAGCACTACCTGGCCCTTGCTGTTCACCAGGCTTACCTGGTATTCGCCCGCCGCCTTGTTCTGTAGGCTGATATTCACCACCCCTTCTTCCCCTACCGGGTTCGGGAACACCGCTATCTCCGATGCCAGTTTGCCCATGTTCACCTTCACCACCTGGCTCAGCCTGCTGTCGCTGCCTATACCAACGCTACGTACACGGTAAAAATTGTCTCCCTCCAGCGGATTCACATCCAGCCAGTTGTATACCAGCGGCGCTCCTGAGCCATTGCCCCTCGCCAACTGCTCGTTCACCTTGATGAACGTACGGCCATCCCCTGAACGCTCCAGCTCGTAATGATGGATATTCAGCTCATTCTCCACCTTCCATTCCACCTGGATTGAACGCCTGTCCTGCTTAGTGGCACGGATGCTCGTAAACGTTACCGGTACTGGTGCCGATTTACGGAATACCAGCCGGAAACGGTCAGGCGCATACGATCCTGGCTCATTGATCACATTGAAGTCTACCACCGTTGTGCCTGTCAGGCTCACCGGCGTCTTCGTATCCAGGTACCGGTCTTCCAGGAACGCTGCCAGTCCGCTCTGTTCAAGGCCTTCAGCCTCAAACGCTAACTGGTAGTTCCTTACTCGCACCTGGCCCAGGTTATAATGGATCGTATCCGTTTCTTTCAACCGGGCATGCCGTTCTACTGACAATACCTTATCCCCCGCCTTAATGCCAAGGTTCTCGCCAAAATTCACCATCTTTTCCGCATCAAGCCCGTCTATGCCATTGCTGTACGCCTCATCAAATTCTGACAACACCCCATCATACAGGTGGCGGCCCGCCGTATCCACCAGGTACAGGTTCGTGCGTAACTGGCTTACCGGGCCCGTTGGACGGCTAACCAGGTAGCTGCCGTCTTCCTTGGCTGGTTCTGTAATCGTTAAGGTGCCCGCTGAACCATTCGACCTTACAAAGAAGGCCTGGCCGGATTCTATGAATTTATTGGCAGTATAACTTAATGAAGGAGTTGGCGTATAGGCTGGACCTGTAAACGTTACATATCCGCCCAACGATCCCAGGTATGGGTCCCACAGATAGTACACATCATCCAGGTTGCTCTTAGTAAGTTTTGTAAAATTGATGGCCGACGCATACGGGTTACCGATAGCCGCAAACTGGCCCGCTCCTACAGCAACCGGACCATACGTACCTGTTACCAATGCGCCTTTTTCACGCAGTGTTGTAACAGTAGCAGCAGAAGGGAATGTATTTACCGTACGGTCTCCCCTTACCAATGTCATGTAACCGGTTCCGGTAACAAAACGACCATTGTTAACACCGGGCACATCTACCGTTGATGTAATCCCTTTCCAGGCATTCGTTGCAGGAACAAATGTTTTCATAGACGGGCCGGGAGTGGTCTGCAGGTCAAATCCATAGGCCGCCCAGTTGGCACTGTCTTTCGTAATATGAATACCATAACCCGGAGGCGTGGTTTGTGTGTTTGAGTTAGCCGGCATATTCTCCTGCCAGGCTTCCTTGATCGTTTGAAGGTTATTCTGTGTTGGCACCGACAGGAATCGCCATGCACGCCTGGCCGTTATGAAACGCTCAACCGTTACATCTCCCGTTATCGTATTTCCGCTTACTGTGCCGTTGTTCGTTAAATCTCCCACGCTGGCAGTACCGGTTGCGGTTGAACGAAGAATGAGGTTGTCTTCGGTAGCAAACGTACGGTTGCTTCCAGAAAAAGATAACTTGCCGTGCAGGTTAAGTGTACCTCCCAGTTCAACGGATGCATTGCTGATCACCAGGTTCTTCAGGTCATCGTTCTGGAAGGCGCCCGCCGGGATCGTTTGCGCCGTGCTGCCCGCCATCTCTATCGTACCATCAACCACATTAAAAGTACCTGCATTACTGATGGTGCCGTAAATAGCCAGCTTACCAGCCCCGGTAATCGTAACAGTTCCACCACCCGATATCGTAATATTCCTGGCAACCGGACTGGCATTCGTTATCAACGGATAATTAGCAACCGCAGCAGGTATGGTAACATTTGTTCCGGCATTCGGAACCTGGCCACACCAGTTCAGCGGATCATTCCAGTTGGTATTGATTCCTTTCCATACACCTGCACCGCCACCGGTACCGGTAAATTCATCCGCACCTATATCGGGAGTAACTGCATCTCTTGTATCGGTGTCAATATCTGTTGTAAATCCGGGTATTGGTGCAGCAGCCCCATCAATGCCGCAATTAATGCCGGGGTTCATGTGCAGGTCTGTAATGCTTACAAAAAATGGCTGGGCACTGATGGATGCATTCTCTGCAGGAGCAAGCCTGACCTGCAGGCCGGCTACATTCACTTCGCTGTTTATGCCATCATAATAAAGCAAACCGGGCACAGCCAGTGAACCTGAAAAGTACAGGTTGTTGTTGGATAACGGAGAAAGGTTTGCCAGGCTGGTGCCTGAATTCCGTAATGACACCGTTTGTCCCGTACCGTTAGCAACAGATTCATTGTCTATGATATTATTCCTCAGGTTCAGCCTGGCTGTTGTAGCAACCGGATTTCCGGCAAATGACAATCCCGAACTTCCAAAATTGGCACCGGTGGAAGTTGCTGCCAGGTAAATACTGTTATAGTAAATATTATATGCGGATGATGCCGTTGCTGAAGTGACGGCAATGCCCCTGATGGCATCACTCATATTTGCGAGCGGTGTTTTAAGGTCGCTTACAAAATTATTTGAAACAGTAACCGTGGAACCGTCCTGTAACAATATACCGTTTACCAATGCTGCAGTTGCGGTAACGGCCAATTGCTGGCTGATATCGTATATCCTGTTTGCAGAAAGATTTACAACGGTACCGCCACTGCATCTTATACCACTGGCACTAACATTACCAGTACCCGTACCTGTTAGCATGGTAATCGTATTCTGATTAATGTTCACTGTTGAACCGGCTATGGCATGTAACCCCTGTATGGATGCGTCATTACCTGAAGATGCCAGTTTACCGACAATATTACCACTGATACTGCAAACCGGTGATGCTGTGATGATACCGCTAACGGCTGTTGCAGCGGTACCGGTAGCAGCTATACCGGTTACCGTATTGGCAGAAACCGTTGTAATACCGGCTGCCAGGTTCGTCAGTTCAATCCCGGTAATATTACCGGCCGCGGTAATGCTGTTTGCTATATTATTCCCTATGTTATTATTGTTTATATCAGCCATTGTAGAACCGCCGGCAGCTTTTATAAGGGTAAGCGGACCTGATCCGCCGGTAATACTGCTGAACAAATTACCATTGATTTGTTTATTAACAGATAATGACGGACTATTGATACCCGTGATGTTCCCGCTGCTGTTTATAGAGATACCGGAAAAATTATTAGACAATATCTGCTGGCTGGCAGGGCTGGCTGTACTGTTGATGAATGTATAAGGAGCCGTAGACGCAATACTGTGTACAAACCGGGTGAACGTGTTATTACTGATGGTTAAAGTTGCAGTACCCGCAGCCCCTGTATTTGAAATGGCCATTACATTTCCTGAAACGGCAGCGCCAAAGTTAATGGCATCCGTAGATGCATCACCAAACTGGTTATTGCTGATATTCACTGTTGTTACAACGTTGGCATTATTTACAATACCTGCATAACCGCCCGTAGTGGCTGTTGATGTATTTCCCTTCGTGGTATTACCGGTAATTGCCAGCATTCCGCAGGGAAATTCATTTCGTATACCCGTAACCGAAACATTTGAACCAGCTCCGGTTAACGCAGCTGAAACCGAGTTGTTGCTCATGTCAATGGTGATACCGGCAACAGCGCCCGATGCGGCAGTATTGCCCGAACTGATGGCCTCCAAGATTCCTGTAACGGCGGAACTGTTAAGTGCAACCGTATTATTGTTAACCGAATTGGTAAAAGTACCTGATACCGCGCCGGTAAAATCAATGTATATGCCCTTTAAACCGGCAGCACCCGGATTGATTCCAACCGTATTGCTGATATTGTTCCAGCCAATATTGAGGCCGCTTTGATTCATGGCTGAAATCCCGGTTATAGATGCGGCAGTTCCGGCAAAAATGGCATTACCACCCGGTGCCGTATTGCTTCCCCAGTTCGTTAATATATTACCCGTAAGTGCCGATGTTCCGCCAATATCATTTGCGGGAGACAGGTTTGCCGGTGCCCCCAGGAATAACACAGGCGTATTTACATTGCTGATTGCATTTGCATATACTTTATTCAGGCCACTGCTTACATTCGCAATATCAGCCAGCACAGCCGGATTGGCAGGGCTATGGCGCATATTGCTGTATATACCGAATGAGTTCGGATACAGTCGGTTTAGTGAAATGATATTATTCTCAATGGTATTATTAGCCGGACCGTTTGTATTGCTGGCATACTGTAAAGCAATTCCCCATTCTGTCATGGTATTGGTTGGACCGGAAGCCAGCACTGTATTACCAGGATTCTCCTGCAAACTAAGGTTCCTGAATGTAATATAATCACCGCCTGTCACTTTAATCACCGCATCTTTATTACTGCCCGCCACCTGCAATCCTGCCGTTATAACCGGGTTAGCCCCGGCACCGTTACGCTGGAAAGTGATGGTATTTGTTAGTGTACCCGTTGCCGTTATATCATATCCGCCGGGCGGTGCCGTTTCTGTATAACCCGGTGTAATGCCGAATATAACTGCCCCTCCAACGCCCCAGGTATTAATATAATTTATGGCGCTGGATATTTTGTCGAAATTACCGCATCCGGTACCGGGTATGATATAGGTACCGGCAGCCAGCGGGGCTCCCGTATTGGTTATCACCACAGGCACCGATGAAGTGGTATTACAACCGTTAGAATTGGTTACGATTACTGTATATGAACCGGCTGTATTGGTGGTATACGTGGCACTGTTGGCGCCAACATTCGTAACACCGTTCAACACCCATTGGTAGTTGGTTATGCTACCGCTTCCTGCCACCGCCGTTGCAGTGAGGTTGGCAACCTGCCCCGATCCCGGGAGCAGGGCATTACAGTCTGTTGCTGCCGATACCACCGGGCTGGCATTAAGCGCAATGGTATAGATGGAAGATGAAGCCGGGTTGCCCGTTGCGCAGAGATAGTCAGAAGTCATGATCACCTGCACCGTATTGCCGTTTACCGGGCTGAGTACTGTAAATGTGTTGCTGGTGGTATTCTGTATTGACACACCGTTTAAAAGGAAATTATAAGTCGGGTTTACCCCTCCATTTGTTGGGGTAGCCGTAAACGTTATAGGAGAGCCCGAACACAAGGTTGGCGTGTTGGTCATGGTAACACTCGCCGGCAGGTTCTGCAGCACCGTCATAGTGAGCGTATTGCTGTTCCTTATATTGGTTCCAACCAGGCATGTATAGTTTGAAGTAAGCCTTACCCTTACCTTATCGCCGTTAACCGGTGTAAATACAAAATCATTGCTTGATTGAATCCCCTGCGAAATATTGTTAAGAAAGAATTCATAAGTAGGTGCCAGGCCCGGCCGGGTTGGGGTAGCCCTAACCGTTACCTGTGTATTGGCACAAACGGTGGTCGTGTTTGCAAAAATGCCTATCACCACACTGCAGGGCCCAATATCATTCACGGTCATCAATATTTGCGGACTAACCGCCGTGGGGCTTCCCGAAATACATTCAGAATTGGAAACGATGCTGCAGGTGATCGCATCGCCGTTTTCTGCATAGGCAAATGCATATGAATAGGTTGGACTGTTTGTACCAACATTGATACCGTTCTTTTTCCATTGGTATGTGGGTGCAGGCCCGCCATTGATGGGTGTTGCGGTAAATGTAACCAATGTACCCGCACACACGAAATTACCCGGGTTTGCTGTAATGTTCACACCAACAGCTATCGGACCGGTAACACTCATGGTAATGGTGTTACTTGTTGCAGGATTCCCCGCCGTACAGGTTCCGTTTCCAACCATGATCACTTTTACCTGGTCAAGGTCTGAAGGGAAATAAGTGAATGTAGGGCTGTTGGTTCCCACATTGGCCCCGTTAACCTGCCATTGATAAGTAGGGCTTGGCCCACCGTTTACAGGTGTGGCTGTAAAAGTAACTGAAGCTGAGGGACAAATAGGGTTATCGGAAACGGTAATAGAAACACTTACCGGAGGAATAACCGTTATCGTTGAATTGCCGGAACTGCTGCAGGTGATGGGTGGTGGCCAGGTGGCAACAGCCGAATAGGTGGTAGTAACAGCAGGTTGCACATAAACGGAATTCGCATCCGTACCTGAAATATAAGGGATAGATGCACCGGCATCAGTGAATATGGAATTGGGGGCCGCCGGAGCCTGTGTCCAGGTCATGATTGTATTTACATTTCCATTAAGCAAAATGTTATCAATCGCCCAATACCAGCCATAAGCGGCATCCTGGTAATTAAAACGGATATACACTATCGGTTGTCCTGCATAGGCATTCAAATTCAGGTTTGCATTTACAAAACCGCTGGGAGCACCCTGGGTTGAAGTATATGTACCTCCCGGTACCGCAGCCCATGTAACGCCGTCGGTTGATGCTTCCACGATGGCGGAAGCTCCGGTACTGTACCTGAAATAATGCCAGAAACTGAGGTTGGCCGTTGTATAACCTGATAAGTTTATTACAGGTGATTGCAATAACGTATTTGTCAATCCTCCAGACCCCTGTGCATTACTGTTAGACATATAGAATTGAGAAGCATCATTGCTGTTGAATGAAAAGTTGTAAAAATAGCCATTGGGCCGTAATGTCCAGGCGGCATCTTCAGGTGTGTTTCCTACAGAATTGTTGTATGTGAGCCAACTGTTTGTTAACCCGTTAAAATTTTCGCTAATGGCAGTAATATTTGACAGTACACCTCCTGTAGCATTAAGCAGTGTGGCCGTACCTCCAATACAAACGGTAGATGCTGATGGTGTTACAGTGACCGCTGTAGGTAATTGCCGGACAGATACATTCACCGTGCCAACGGTTGAACAACCATTAAACGGCCCTCCGGAAACATCGGTTGCGGTAACTGTATATGTTGTTGTTGTTACCGGATTTACGCCAACCAGCGTACCGGCCAGGCTGCCCGGGTTCCACAAGTATGAGTATCCGGTATTAGCACTGGAAACCGACAAAAGGCTGGTTCCTCCCACGCAAATGACCGATGGGTTTGCCACCGGTGCAGTAATGGGAGGCGCCGGCGTTACTGTGGCGGTTACCAGCGTACGCGGTGAAGCACAGGCCACCGAATACTGGAAATTATAAAAACCCATGTAATAGGAATTCAGGAACCCATTACCCGTTATCTTGATGGCTGATGATGAATACGGGTATGCGGCACCGTCAGTATTCCTTTGTAATCCTCCGGCAGGCATGGCCCCGGATATGTAATACCCCGTGCCCGGCGTTAAAGCCAGGTTTATAGGAATGGTTTGTGCCATCAACCCGCCTGACACAGTTGTTGTGTAAGGTATGGTTGCCAGCAAAGTACCGGATGAGTTCCTGATGAGCAGGCTGGATACCTGGCCCGAAGTATTGGGGAAAATATCTACCGATAATAAGGTAGTACTTTCCAGCACATCAAAGAATACATCCCAGTTAATATTTTGTGTTCCTATGGTCCCACCCTGTGATGATGGTGTGAGGGGACCAACACTTCCGGTAGTGGTACCAACCGTTGCCGCCACATAAAAATTGGTGCTGGCAGTTATGATAGGCGTTGTGAACGGGCTCCCGGTTCCGATGGAAGTTCCGCCGGTAGCCGTGGTAAACCAGTTAAAGGTAGCTCCCGGCGTGGTTGAAGTGGCGGTAAGGTTAACTGTCCCCCTGCCGCATCTGGTTGCCCCTGTTGCAGTTGTGATTACTGGTGAATTAACAGCAATATTTATAACATTGGAATATGCCACGGAACCTCCGTTGGCACAACTTACTTTTAAGCGGAAAGAGGTAGTAACCAGCAATAAACCTGTTGAAGCATTTGTTGGAACCGTTTGTCCGGCCAGGTTTTGTGGTGTAACAAATCCGTTGGTAGAATATTCCCATTGATATGTGATCCCGTCACCTGTAGCATAGCCGGTTGCAGAAAGAGACGCTGAACCTGAGAAACATAAGGCCAGTGTAGACGCAGTAATCGTTCCTCCTGCCGGTGCGCCGGCACAATCCTGTGCGTCAAACTCATCAGCCCCTATATCTGGTGTTGCCAGCCTGGTATCAGCATCTATATCAGTAGCTATTCCGGCCACTGTAATCCCCATAGCGTTCATAGGCGATGCAGGTTGCAGGTGCAGGTCAGTTGCAGAAATAAATAATGGATCTGCAGACATCGATTTCAGGTCACCCCCGGATACCGACTGCCAGGCTGGGAAATTTGCCTTGTTGCCTTCCAGGTAAGCGAGGATGGGCGAAGATCCGGTGTAATAGTTATTATAGTTGATGGATGAAAATATGGATGCCGCCGATGCATTGTATATACTATAGCGTATACCTAACGCCGTTGTGTTCGAGAAAATATTATTACGTATGTCCAAAGCGCCGGAGAATGTAACCGCAGATGAAATACGAATTGCAGCAGAAATGCTGTTGGATGCACCGGCTGCTGCCGTAAGGCTCACAGAATTGAACAGGATTGAATAACCGCCGCCGCTGTTTACAACTATCCCACAGGCATTATTGGTAAGCACACTGCTGCCGATAGCATATATATCATAAATGAAATTATTGGCAACAGTTACAAATGATGTATTCAATCCCGTTCCCAGGTATATGCCGCAGCTTGCGCCACCGATATTGCTTTGCCTGATATCACTGATATTGTTTGAAACAATAGTACCGTTTGCCGCATAACCTACAACGTAGATACCTACCACCGTTGCGGCTGCATTCATGCTTAAACCGCTGACCGTATTGCCGGTTATGCTGAAATTATTTACACCCTGTATGGCAATCCCCCGTACACCCATCTTTTCAGGTACAGAAACAGACCCGATGATGTTATTGTTTATTACCCAGTTCTGATCATACGTTCCGGTATACCCGTTAATAAAGATCCCATGCTGGGCTGCTTTTATTGTACAATTACTTACCGTATTGTTTGAATTGGCTGCGGAAGCGGATGTGCCTATGGAAGCAATGCTGCCGCTAGTAATACAACCGAATGAAGTACTGGTGCCGCTTCCTGAAATGGTACAATTAAGAATATTATTATGCGTAGCCCCATCCGCCCCATTACTGGCGAGCCAGAATACGGTGGCCGTAGACAATGCGTTTGTATTTGTAATGCTCAATGAACTACCTCCGGTATTCAACCCATCAAACGTTACATAATCAGCTCCCCTCAGTATGAACAGGGCACTGGCATGGTTACCGCTAACGGTAACGCCTACCCCGGTATTTGGGATGATGGTGAGGGTATTAACAGCATTCGCCTCCGGGTTCGATATAACAATCGGGTAAGTTTCGGCCGGGTAATTGATATCCATCAGGCGGAACACGACCGGCCCGGTTGGGCAGGAATTATTATAGGCATTAATGGCGGCCGTAATGGTAGGATAATCATATGCACCGGAAACACCCACATCATAAGTGCCGGCCAGCAATGCAGGCTGTATTGTATAACTGCCCGGGGTAGACGGCGCTGTAGTAACTGCCGGCGGGTTTATTGTATACCCTGCCGCCCCTGAAGTTGGCTGTGCAATCACATTTCCTAGGTTATCCTGAGCAACCACATAATAGGTAACAATATCACCTAACAATGCCGCTCCGCCAAACAGAAATTCGTACAGTGTACCTGAAATATGCGTTGCTGTAACTGCCGGTTGGGGCACCCCGTTTATGAACCAGTAAAGCACAGGCAATCCGGCACCTGCTACGGGCACACCGCTTATATCGGCAATGGTTACCTGCAGCAGCCTGTCGCCTATAGAACAGGTATTGGTAAGCGGGCCATAACTGATTGCCGGCGCCGTAAGGTCTGTAACCGTGCCATTGAATTCATCGGCGCCCATATCGGGAAATGAAGCGTTCCTTACATCAGCATCTATATCATTGGTAACCCCAACAGCTGCACCACCCGATTCAAGCCGGGTAACGGTTGCCGCCGGAATATGCAGGTCGGTTGCACTCACAAACGGTGCTGCAGCCGTACTGCCGAAAGAAGCAAAATCATTTGTTCCTACACCCAGTCCGGATGAAAAATTGCGCCAGTTTGTTGCACCTGCGGTAACCTGGGGATTGAAATTGCCAACGGAATATAAAGAGGCCGCAGCGTAAAAAACGGAGCCGGCGAAAGCGATACCGGATAATCCGGCTGTATTGCCGGTATAATAGGCGTTATTATTCAATGTAAGCCCCATGGATGCAGAAATGCCAAAGGGGAAGAACAGGCAGGCATGTACGTTATTGGCTGCTCCGCCTGTTACAGTATTGGAAAAAATATTGTTCCGTATATCTATTCCCTGGAGAATGTTGGAGGAAATGGAAAGGCAGTTGATTGAATTGGTTCCTGTTGCCAGGCTGGTACCAAACTGGTTAATGGAATTATGATACACTTTATGGCTGCTGCCACTGCTGATGAGTATACCATTTGCATTTCCCGTAAAATTGAAACTGCCAAGCCCAACATTCATGATATTGGAAATAAAATTATTCCTGATGATGGTTCCGTTTGAAGCGGTTGCCAGGTAAATGCCCTGTGCCGGTGAAGGCCCTGCATTCCTGTTCATTACAGCAGAAATTTTATTACGCGAAATGGTGCCCGGGCCACTGGCTGTATTTATCCTGATACCACTGGCAGGTGCGCCGATAGCAGATGAACTGTTCTCAATGATTGAAATATTGTTTCCGGAAACAGTATATACGCCTCCGGCAGAACTTACAGAAATACCTAAAGCCGGGTAGGCGCCGGCGCTGTTACTCACAACTCCGTTGATGGTATTATCTGAAACTGACAGTGTCCCTGAAATATTAGAGAACAGGTCAATACCGGTACGGGCCGTTTGAACATACGACATCAGGTTGCTGATGGTATTCCCGCTTATGGTAACATTGTTTGCACCCGACAACCAGATCCCTGATACATATACGGTACCCGAAGGTGACGTATACGGGTATGCGCCAAGTGAAGCCGATGTACCAATTTCATTCTGTGATACCGAAACATTATTGGAGCCGGCACTGGAAGCATTGTTATATACTATGGCCCTTCCGCAATTACTGATGGCATTATTGGTTACGGTAAATGAAAACATCGTTGTGCCAACTGGTGCTGAATTGGCTGTTTCTGAAGTGATGGCAGTTGGTGCACCGGTAGCTGTTGCTCCGCCGTTTCCCCCTGCATAAATACCGAAACTGATATTTGATGAACTGCTGGTGGCCGTTAGGGCATTGTTGTTTCCTGCCGTTACATGTCCGCTCAGGATGCAATTTAAAATACCGATATTATCGGCCGATTTTACCGCAGCAGAAGTTGCTATCCGGATACATGAATTGCCGGTAAAAGTTGCGGTGGTGGTATTGCTGATAGTTAGGTTCCTGTTTGTGCCTCCCGAATTAGGATTATCTCCGTTTATAGTTACATTATCAGCACCATTCAATTGAATTACGCCGAAACCGGATGCAGGATTTCCGGAAATAACAATATTATCATCTGAAGGCTGTATTAATACGGATGAATAACTGGACGGATCGGCATCATTGCTGTTAAGCGTGGCCGGCGTAGAGCCTTCATTCGTATTTGCATTGATACTGATTATGATATCACCATGATGAATACCCGCATTAATAGCATCAAAGGCCTGCTTTAGTGTAGTATACCCTCCCGCAGGAACACCTGAAGTGGCTGTTAAGGAAACCTGGGCACCTGACTGTAATGTAAAAAAACCAACCGTTATCGTTAATAATATCAAGCTCTTCACAAAAAAACCAACAATAATGTTTGGCTTTCTGTCAATTGCTTTGAGAAAATGATTCATAATTATGGCTTAAACAATCTGTAAACTGACTATTTAATTTTATTCAGGGGTTAAGGTGTTATCCGGATATTACATTGATTGTATTAAGGTAATAATATGGTGAGTCTTAAAATACTGCTATTCATATTAATAAATACCTGTAAATATAGTAAATTTTACGTAAAATGCTAGTGTAATTACTGCTTTATTATACGCAGTACCTGCATATCCGGGTTTATTCCAATAAGGTTAAATTTAAAAAACAGGACTTTTTGTGAATTCTAAAGTATTGATTTTATTGGTTTTAAGTATACCGATTATATCGAATGTTTCTTTTTTCTGCAGTATGCTTGTAAATTCAGGTTACCCGTTTTTTCAGCTACCAACACAGCCTTAATCCAGGAAAACAGGCAATACGGTCTTTTCAGATTCAACTGTTTGTATT
>CALKVC010000176.1 GCA_937996595.1 uncultured Chitinophagaceae bacterium | reverse complement strand
CTTGCTGCCAATCCGTTCATGGTATCCGCATTCCGAACAAACATATTTGTTGGCCGCGTGATCCTGCATGGTATGGATTTTTTTGCACGAGGGACACTTATACCACAAGCCTTCTGGAGTTTCCTTTTTATCTTTTGTTGATGTGGTAATTCCTTCTTTTATTCTTTTAAACCAACTCATTTATTAAGTATTATAGTGAAAAGCATTAAACTAGAAAGTTAATTTGTATATCCTTTAAGCGATAGTGATTGATTTATCCAGATATACATCCTGTATCGCATTCAGTATTTCCACCCCTTCTTTCATCGGGCGCTGGAAGGCTTTTCTACCGCTAATCAGTCCCATACCACCGGCTCTTTTATTAACGACTGCAGTCAGCACCGCTTCCGCCATATCACTGGCACCGGAAGAAGCACCGCCACTAATATTAATTTTGTGAACAGCGCTGAGTTTTTCCCTTCGGTTACCCATTCAGGTAACCTGGAGTTGAATACCAAGTTCAGCAATAAAGCGAATAACAAACTGCGTATATCCGTTACTGATGTGGTGGATGACAGGGGCCCTAAAGGTTCACCATTCCCCAACGTACAGATCGTTTCATATGACGGCGGCCCAAATATCAATTTTGGAACTGAAACCGCTTCATCGGCTAACCTGCTGAAGCAACAGATCATCAATTTTTATGACGCATTCAAGATATACACCGGCAAGCATGCCATCAGTGTAGGAGCAGATATCGATTTCAACAAATCATATAACCTGTTCATGAACAGGGCTTACGGGGCATACATTTACAGCGCTATCGGGCCGGTTGGATCAACACAGATCAATCCGCTTACAGCTTTCATAGAAGATCGCGGCCCATCCCGTATCAGGAGAGGATATTCACTGGTAGATGACAACAGCAAAGGCGGCGATGATGCCGTAAATGCAGGTGCCAACTTTAAATCGGTGCGCTTAGGTTTCTTCCTGAACGACGATATTAAAGTAAATGATAAACTTACTATTACGTTGGGTATCAGGGCAGATAAGACCAAATTTACAACCGATGTTCCCGAAGATAAGTTCTTCAATGATACAGCCAGACCGGTGATTGCTGCCACCTATGATTTACGGGGCGCTTACAGCGGACAAAAATTTGTTCCCAAATGGCAGATTTCTCCCCGCTTTGGTTTCAAACTCAACCTGGATGATGAAGGAATCGTAATTCGCGGTGGTGTAGGTATATTCGGAGGAAGGACTCCATTGGTATGGCCCGGCGGTGTTTACCAGAACAACGGAATCACCATCGGTGCACTGGATACTTCCCGTTCCACTAACCAGTTAACTGCTCCCGGCACTCAATATGGATTACAGATAAATGGCCAACCGGTTGCCTTCAGGCCAGATGTAAATAACCAGTATACACAATCTGAATTCGGTTTATCACAATTGCTCATTAAACCGCAGGGTGATATGAACATCATTGCAAAGGACTTCCATTTACCGGCTGTGCTGAGGGGTTCATTTGGTGCCGACAAAAAACTGGGCAACGGATGGAGTGTGAACTTTGACGTAATGTACACCAAGAACATTTTTGAAGTTGACTGGAAAAACGTGAACATCGCTTTACCAACGGTTAAAACAACCGGACCTGATTCAAGGCTGGTATACTCTACTACCGGAAACCCGGTAAGGTTTGTTTACCGGCCAACCGGTGCTACCAATGCCATACGCAACCCATACAGCAATGTGATCCTGGTGCAGAATACCATCGGCCAGAAAGGCTTCTCCTATAACTTCAATGTTGGCATTGAAAAGCAAAGCAAAAAAGGTCTCAGCTTCGTAGCAAATTACACATATGGTAACTCAAAAGTGTATAATGAAGGAACCAGTTCCATCAACACATCAAACTGGCTGAATATGGAAGCCGTAAGTTCAAGGAATAACCTGCCGCTGAGTACATCTGATTTTGATATGGGACACAGGATCTACGCCCTTGTATCAAAGAAATTCACGTATGCACGTGGCCATATGGCTACCACAATCACATTCTCATACAACGGACAATCGGGTAGCCCTTACAGTTATGTAATGACCGGCGCTGCATTCATAGGCGATGGCGGTACGCTGAACGACCTGATGTACATTCCGGCCAGCAGGGCTGAAATGGACCAGATGTCGTTTGTTGCTAATGGCGCCATCACCCCTACACAGCAAAAAGACCAGTTTGAAGAATTCATCATGTCTGACAAATACCTGAGAAAGAACAGGGGTAAATTTGCAGAACGCAATGGTGCCAGGTCACCTTTCACCAACATTGTTGATGCGAATATCCAGCAGGATTTCAGTGTAAAGACAGGAAAGACAAACCATACATTATCTGTAAGATTTGATATTTTCAACCTCACCAACCTGATAAGTAAGGATGCCGGCCGCCAGTATTTCTTTAACTTCGACCAGGCAGCCGTACTTAATGTGGCAAACTTTACCGGAACAACACCTAATTACAGGTTCAACAAACCGGCTAACAACAGGGTTGGTGCCATCAGCGACGGTTTATCAGCCTTTAACAGCAGCCGCTGGACAGGGCAGTTAACCATCAGGTACAGCTTCTAATTAACCAAAGCATTATATAAAGAGAAACCGCTTCAAAAGAGCGGTTTTTTCTTTTATTACAATTAATGTATTGATGCCCCTAAAAAGAAACCCTGAATAAATTATTGGAAAAAAGGGAGCGTTGATAGTAGAAGCAGGCAACCAGTATTATTTGGCCTTTCCCCATCCCCAGGTAAGGAATGCCGGAAATGCTTCCGCCCAGGTAGGTACATCATGTTTCCCTTCGCTGAGTTCGAGGTAACAGATATCCCGCCCGTCTTCATACCCTTTCAGGTTTAGTTCCCTGATCAGGCTGAGCGTATCATCAATAGAGTCGATGATGCCATTATTGTTCCTGTCGGCCGTTTCATCTTTTGTCCCAACTTCAAAAAAGAACCTGAGCCAGGGATAGTATCCTCCTTCCCTAACCTGCCGGTGCATGATCCTGTTAATTTCTTCATCAAATTCGGGATCATCCTGGTCCATATCGCGCCACCAGAATGAACCGCTGAAAGCGCCGGCAATGCTGAATTCCTGCGGGTGGTTCCAAACAATATCAAGCGCGCATAATCCACCCAGGGAGAACCCGGCAAAAGCTTTTTGTTTAAAAGAATAGATGCGGTATGTGAGGCGCAGGTAAGGCAGCAGTTCTTCCATCACAAAACGGGTAAACAGTGAAGCTTTTGCACCCCTGCCTTTATAATCGAGGATTTTAGCTGTACCGTATTCATTTTTCCTGTCGGGGGCGCAGTGAATGCCAACACAGAAAAGGGGTTCTACCAGGTGGCCTTTTTCAAGATTCCCTAGAATATCTTCAAACTTCATGGTACGCAAATCCTGACCGTCGTTTATCAGCAATAAATTGATATGTGCATGGTCCTTGCTGTGATGTGGCAGGTAACAATCAACCAGTACATCCCGTTCCAGGAATTCAGATGAAATGGTGTGGTGCTGTATTTTAATCCGGCTCGTCTTATCGGCTAACATTACTTCAAAAATAAGGAAAGCGATACAATTTAACGGCCGGTGGCGGCCAAAAACATAATTTGTTTTTTTGGCTGTTAAAAAATACATTTGAATACAATTGACATACAATCATCCACAATAAATTTTAAACCAGCAATATGAAAAAAATAGGTGTATTACATGGCAAGGAAAGGAGCTTTCCGGAAGCGCTCGTAAGCAGGATAAACAGTAAGAATATTCCGGGCATCATGGCCGAACCGGTAAAAATTGATAAAGTGATGCAGGGCGAACCCAGCGGGTATGCGGTTATATTCGACCGTATTTCCCAGGATGTACCTTTTTACAGGGCTTACCTGAAGAATGCTGCCCTTTGCGGTACTGCGGTAATCAACAACCCCTTCTGGTGGAGCGCAGATGAGAAATTTTTCAACAACTGCCTGGCCACCAAGATAGATGTACCTGTTCCAAAAACGGTAATACTTCCGTCACGAGACCTGCCAACAGACACATCTGCCGAATCTTTTTCCAACCTGGCTTACCCGCTCGACTGGGATGGCATATTCAAATACATCGGATTCCCTGCCTATATGAAACCGTTTGCCGGTGGCGGATGGAAAAGCGTATACCAGTTAAACAGCATGGAAGAGTTTTTTGAAAAACATGCCGAAACAGAACAACTGGTGATGATGCTGCAGGAGGAGATAAAGTTTGAAGAATATTACCGCTGTTATTGCGTGGGTGGCAAATATGTGCGCATCATGCCCTATGAACCACGTAACCCGCACCACCTGAGATATGTGGCTGATTTCAAGCCATCTCCGGAACGGTATAAGTTAATGGAAGATATCGTATTGAGGATATGCAATTACCTCGGCTATGATTTCAATACCGTGGAACTGGCCGTACGTAACGGTGTGCCATATGCGATAGATTTCTGCAATCCTGCTCCCGATGCGGAAGTGACCAGCGTTGGGCAGGAAAATTTTGACTGGGTAGTGGAAACTGCTGCCATGTTTGCCATTGAAAAGGCACAATCGCATGTTGAGGGAGCTGATAACCTTACATGGGGAGAATATATTAAGCGCAGTTCTACTAAAATGAAACTTTATTAATATGTATGATGTATGATTTGTATACCACTCAGATCATAGATCATACATCGAACATCATAAATCTTACATCAAGAATGGCCAATTTATCTTACAAGCATTTCACCTTAGGTGTGGAAGAAGAATACATGGTGATAGATCCGGTAACAAAGGAACTGAAAAGCCATGAACAGAAAATCGTTCAGGAAGGCCAGAAACTCATCAAGGACAAAGTGAAAGCAGAAATGCACCAGGCGGTGGTGGAAGTAGGCACAGATATTTGTGCGGATGTGGATGAAGCTTTCATTGATGTAGCCACATTGCGAAAAACAATCAGCGGTATTGCAGAAGACCTCGGGCTTTGGGTGGGCGCCAGTGGCACACATCCGTTCAGTCATTGGGAAAAACAGCTAATCACCGAACATATCCGGTATAACGAAATTGTGAATGAACTGCAGGAAGCAGCACGTAGTAATCTCATTTTCGGATTACACGTACACGTTGGCATGGAAACCAGGGAAATGGCGATACATATTGCCAACTCTGCCAGGTATTTCCTGCCGCACATTTTTGCATTGAGTACCAATTCCCCATTCTGGGAAGGAAGGTTAACGGGGTATAAATCTTTCCGAACCAAGGTATTTGAGAAATTTCCGCGAACAGGTATCCCCGACTGTTATGACAGCATAGAAGATTACGACAATTACATCAAACTGCTGGTAAAGACAAATTGTATTGATAATGCCAAGAAGATATGGTGGGATCTCCGGGTACACCCTTTCTTTAATACCGTGGAATTCCGTATCTGCGATATTCCCATGACCGTTCATGAAACAATTGCCATTGCCGGGCTTTTCCAGGCCATTTGCGCCAAACTGTATAAGCTGCGCAGTCAGAACCTTAATTTCATGATGTATCAGCGTGCCCTCCTTAATGAGAATAAATTCAGGGCCAGCAGGTATGGCATTGACGGGTCTATGATAGATTTTGGCAAAGAAACTGAAGTAAATACCCGGGTACTCATTTATGAACTGCTTGATTTTGTGGATGATGTAATACCGCATCTGGGCAGCCAACATGCAATCGGCCATGTGCATAAAATTCTGGACGGTGGTACAGGAGCCGACAGGCAGTTAAAAGTATTCCAGGAAACAAAAAGTCTTGAATCTGTGGTAGATTATATTCACAGCAGCTTTTTACATGGTTTGTAGTTGGACAGAATGCTAATATGCCTTATCTTTGCCGTCCATTTAAAATAATGGCTGCGTAGCTCAACTGAATAGAGCATCCCGACATGCGTCGGGAAGGTTTCAGGTTTGAATCCTGACGCGGTCACAAAAAGAGATTACCTTACCAGGTAATCTCTTTGTTTTATATGTACACCACTTATATTTTATATTCTGTACAACCTGATAAATACTATACCGGATTAACTAAAGATGATATATAATGCAGGACTAATAAACATTTAGCTACCTGGTAACTAATAAATAAACAAGCTGCTGTATCCACAAATTACACTTTATAAATCCCTTCCCTGATTGCATAAACAACAATACCAACCATATTCTTTGCCTTTATTCGTTCCTGTATCCTGTCGCGGTAGCCTTCAATCGTGCGTATACTGAGGCTTAAATGAGCTGCGATCTCCTTATTGGAGGCTTGCTGGCAGATCATCCTCATTACTTCCAATTCCTTATCTGTAAAAACCGGTTTTGGTTCGTGCTTGTAAGGATTATACCTGCTTTGAGCTATCAATCGCATAAGGTTGGCAGAAGTGCTCTTACAATAATAAACCTCTTTGTTATACACCGTTTGAATGGCTTCAATGATCTCTTTCTTATGGGCGCTTTTAAGTAAATAGCCTTTTGCTCCGGCTTCCAGCATATCAATAATCAGGTTATCGTCATCAAACATGGTTAGACCAATAACCTGTATTGCAGGATATTTGTTTGCAATGATCCTGGTTGCTTCCACACCATCCAGTTCAGGCATCTTGATATCAGTAATCACCACATCCGGTTGCAGCATACCTACCATTTCTACCAGTTCCCGGCCGTTGGCGGCTTCGCCAATCAATTTAATGTAATCCTGCTTTTTAAGCATTACCTGGAAGCCGTCCCTGAATATTTCATGGTCGTCTGCCAGCAAAATACGAATGGGAGCACTTTTTCTCATTTTAAAAAACTGTTTAAACCGGTATTTCAATGGTATATACGGTACCCTTCCCTTTTTTTGATTCAATGAACAGGTCTCCCCCCATGATCTCTGTCCGGCTCACCAGGTTACGCAAACCAAAACCTGCGCTTGTCTTGCTTGCATCACCATAATCAAAACCGGAACCGTTATCTTCAGTCTGCAAAACCAGTTTTTTATCTTTCATAAGTACATTTATCCGTAACAGTGATGCCTTTGCATGTTTGATGGTATTGTGAACAATTTCCTGTATGATCCGGTAAATGTTGATAGCCATGTTTTTGGGAAGTTCCGGCACATCAACATGACTGAAACTGATGGTAAGGCCATGAACTGTTTCTCCATGAATTTGGCCATTTCCAAGCTTGCCAATAAATTCATCTATGGCATATACCAGCCCTTTCCTGATAAGCGTATTAGGCATAAGGTCGTTGGATATCTCCCGCATCCGGCTGATGATATCCACGATATGCTCGCTGGTCTGTTGCATCACCAGTTCATCTTCGGGTAAATGCGTTTCAATACTGCTCAGCTTGAATTTGATAGCAGATAGTAACGGCCCCAGTTCATCATGCAGGTCGTTTGCCACACGTGCCCTTTCATTTTCCAGCGTGGTAATCTCTGCCAGTATTTTGGCCATATAAAGGGCATTGTTCCTTTTTTTGCTGGCGCACCAGCGAAAAGATGAAGAAAACCAATATGCCGCCAACAATCAGTGCTGTTATGAGGATGGCAGTGTAAATCGATGTTTGATGGGCATCCATATTATAGCCAATGTATATAAAATAATGGAGATGAAGTTAATTATTGATGAAATATAATTTACATAATTTGAAAAAACAGTGCCTAGCGTCAATCCATAAATCCAAAAAATTTCAGAAAGAATTACCAGTGTAAAATAGAGGATAAAAGCTGCACAAATTATAAATTGTGGATTTCTAAATAGCGACTTTCGTTCTGTAACAATTAATCTGTTTATATTTCCTATACTTAAAAAAGTAAATAAAGTCGCATAGCAAATTGTGAAATATGAAGCATATCTTGTTATAGAGAAGAATATTAAATTCTCCGAAACCCAAAAAATCAATAATGCAAATAATAATAGTATACTCCAAAAACTTTTATAGTTCAACAATCTCCATCGAGTAAACTGCCAGAGTAGTAATAGCGATTCAATTAGCAAATATATATTTAAGTTAATGATATTGGAATTCTTAGTGAAAACAAGTATTGCTCCCAAAATTTCATTTAACGCTCCTATCCATACATATATAATAAACGGATAATAGACCTCACTGATTCTACTGAATCTGATGAGGCCTATTAATGCAGGAATACAAATTGTTAAACTTAAAATTACAATTAAGTAAAAGTTCATTAATATTTAACTATTTAATTCAGATGTTGGAGGGCAATTAATTGGACATCTATATCCATTCTCTATCGCATACAACACTCCCGGTGTCTCTTCCTGTGTAATATAAACATCTTCATCATTTGCATTAACACCCACAACAATAAACTTTTGGTTTTTATTCGAATCCATGCCGGAATAGATACGGATACCTGCGCAATCAGGATAACTGAGCAGGGTATCAAACAGTTCACGGCTGAAGGTTTCACAGGTTGGCAAAATTCCTTTGTTTTGATAATCAGGATCAAGTACATTATTGCTTTCCTGTTTAAAATAAGCGGTCAGTTCAATTGCTTCTTCAAGGGTTATCAGGTTGTCTTGCATAAAAAGGGGTTTAAAGGTTAAAAAATATACATGAAAGTTGCATTTTTTTAGGGACACTTCAATACGTATTACTACGCATTTTTCTTGCGTAGTAAGTGCAAAAAAATCAGGTATTTCCCGTATTTGCAAATCCAAATTTAACCTCGACATTTGTCCTTTAGGATTAACCAGTACATTTGACGGTTTACGATTAATGAATACTGTCAAATTTAATCCGTACCCTCTTTTCAATCCTTGCAGGTTAATTCAACAGCTTACAATTATTATTGCTTACCATTAACTTCCTGTATGCTTTGCCTGTATTTACATCATCAAAATTTGAAAATTTTATACCTATAGGTATATTTGCTTCAAGCTCATTTCTTAAAGCCAAAACAAAAACCGGGCAGTATATCTGTTTCAAAATAGCACATTTATAAAAATCAGCAGCATGATACATCCGCATACAATTGAATATAATAATGCCTTATCTGCTGAAGAAACCAGCATTTGCAATATCCTTTGCAAAGCAATTCACAAAGGATTACCAGAAGCGGAAAACAAAATATGGCATGCACACCCCGTGTGGTTGCTGGATAGAAATCCCATTGTTGGATACAGCAAACTGAAAGACAGCATCCGGTTGTTGTTCTGGAGCGGACAATCGTTTGAAGAAGCGGGTTTACTTCCCTCCGGTTCATTCAAAGCCGCTGAAGTTAGATACACATCATCAAAACAGGTTAACAATAAAGATCTTGAAAACTGGCTAAAAAAAGCAAAATCCATCCAGTGGGATTACAAGAATATTGTAAAAAGAAAAGGTGTGCTGGAAAGGCTTACATAACACCCCTAAATAAAATCATCCCGTTTACTTTCAAACAAATCTATTTCAGTTTAAAAAAATAAGTACATTTTTTTTACCGGTCTCATCGTGTATTTACTTAATTCCATGCGTACTACATGCAATAAAATCAGGTAGTTACCACCTTTTCATTTCCATTTAATTATATGAGCTTTGCCAATAGTAATTAGAATTGTCTTTGTGTTTAATCCCTACCCTTTTTTCTTTCTCCACAAGAAACACTTCTGAAAAGCAGCTGATAATTGTTTTACATACACAACAGGATATAATGCTGTTTTATTTTCTATTTGGATACCCGTAAGAAGCACCTGCCATCTTTGTTAACTAAATAACTTATTACCATGGCAAAACCATTCAGACTATCTGTAATTAAAGTACGGGCACTGGGTTCAGGCTACGATGTTTTCACTAATGATGAAATGTCAATTTTTGGATTCGCTTTAACAGGCTCCAGTAGACGCTTTCACATAAAACCTGTAAACCTTGGTTCATACAGTGAAGGCGAAACAAGGAGTTTGTTTGCAACCCCCGTTGAACTGCTAACTGAACAAGTAAACGATACCGATAACATTGGTGCCATTTGCCTGTTCCTGGTAGAAAGGGATAACGGAGACGTTATCTCATTTGTCAACAATGCAGCGGAAAAGTTTGATACTTATTGGGATAAGGTACAGCAGGAAACTGATGAAGGTATGTCTGCAACAGAAAAAAACCTATACGCTTTTTCACAAAGTATGATTCCGATGGCTTATGCCCTTTCAAAAGATAACAGTTTTGGAGATAGTGATGAAACATATCCGCCACAGTTCCATACCATATTTGCCCGTCTTGGTCCGGGTTTTCCCGGGGAGGCTGGCCGGAACCTTTTAACCCGTTTTGACGGGAATGGCTTTTATGAAATAACGTTGAATTATGAATTTGAAAAGGAATTGGTTAATGAATAATACCATTCAAACATATCATGCTTAAAGAATCATCTTAATATTTATTATCAAATCTCTTAAAACAAAATTACGTAACGGCAAAATTGAAAAACTCAATAGTCAAAGAAAGGGTTGACCACCCAAAGTCGTACAAGCAGAACAGCGACACCAAAGAAAAAAGTATGCAACAGGGATGCTGAAAACTGTTAGATAGAGTAAGCAAAAAGTTAAATCAAATAATAATGGCAAAAGAAAAACTAGAACTTAAAGCAATTCAAGAAGCAATTGAAAGTTCAAACGCCGGTTGGCAAGCCGGTGCAACAAGTGTTTCGGAGTTATCTGATGTAGAAAAATCTATTCTTCTTGGTTATACTCCCGAACCCGGAACTCCAAGTTTAGAAGAACAAGAAAAGGCAGGTGCATCCGCATTTATTGAATATTTAGCTTCCTCAGCAGCTAAATCTGCGGGATCATTTGGTTCACCTGCGGCACTTGATTGGCGTAATAATGGAGGGAATTTTGTAACATCTGTAAAAAATCAGGGTAATTGTGGGTCATGTGTATCATTTGGGTCAGTGGCTGCTATAGAAAGTCAAATAAAAATTTTACGTGGTGCAGCTTACGCAATTGATCTTTCAGAAGCACACCTCTTTTATTGTCATGCACGTTCAGAAGGAAGAAATTGTGGTAACGGTTGGTGGCCCGAAAGAGCGCTTATAGCATTTCAGTCGCAAGGGGTAACAGAAGAAGCATATTATCCATACACAGCAGGCGATCAAAATTGTTCTGGAAAGCTTGCAGGTTGGGATAGCCATCTTACAAAGATTACTGGCTATTCAAAAATTAATGGTATAGATGCTATAAAAGAATATGTAGCAACCAAAGGACCTGTAGAAGCCTGTTTCAGCGTTTATCAAGATTTCTTTAGCTACCGTTCAGGTGTTTATAAGCATATAACAGGGACATTAGCAGGTGGCCATTGCGTATGTATAGTTGGCTATAATACTGCTGGTGGCTACTGGATATGCAAAAACAGTTGGGGAACCGGATGGGGAGATGGTGGATACTTCTGTATTGCTTTTGGGCAATGCGGAATTGAAGCACAAATATATGGAGCTACCGGAATCTTGAACAATTATAATATCAACGGAGTAAAAGTACAGGGATTATGGGCGATTAATGAAACTAGAAATGCATGGGTATATCTAGGCGGCGGGAATGGTTGGAAAAAAATTGGCAATGCTAATGATTCCGCCTTCATGAACATGCTCACACAATTAGCATCTGCTAAAATCAGCAATTCAAATGTTAATGTGATCATTAAGGACAGCTTAATTCATCAAGTGTACATATTTTAATTATCAATAAAATTAAAAATTATATTATGGAAAATTTTCCAATAAAAAATCCTCCAATTGCTCAAGATGAAGCAATGGAAGCAAGTATCCCATCTTTAGTATTAGAAGGTACGAGCAGTTCATTAATAACAAGCGGCAGTGAAGTCATTCCAACTCTTGACCCTCCCTCTGCAATCAATATCGAAGCAGAAGACAGCTTTAGTGCCGGAGTTTGGAACAACGATAAAAGAGTAAATGCACTGTTTTCTACAAACGATGAACGTAATGCCTGGATGAATGTTGTTGGCATTGGTTGGGTAAAATTAGCTAACAATATTGATTCAGCTAACGAGGCCCTTAATGTACTGGCTACAGCTGCAAAAGTAAAAAATTCACCTGTCAACTATCTCCTTGAAGGCGGAAAAGTAACTCAAATTTACGTTTGGTAATCTTGTATATTTGAAACACCTGAAAAGTGTCTTAGATATTTACGAAATGTGAGGTGCTTTCCAGGTGTTTTTAATTTTTAATATAAAGAACTGCAGTAATGATAACTATAGATAAAACCTATAATGACAAAATAATTCTGTCCAAAAAAGGTGAGGTGATTAAAGTGCAATTGGCAGAAAATCCAACTACTGGATATTTGTGGGAAATAGAGGATTTAAATAGCAAACATATTCATTTGAAAGAAAATATTTACGAAATTTCGGACAATGCTATTGGTGCTGGAGGAGTAAAAGTTTTTTATCTTGAAATTATTGATAAGGGTTTAAGTGAATTAAAAATTAGACTATGCAATCCCTGGGAACATGATACAGTTGATACTTTCAAAATAATGATAGAGAGTTAATGAGTACTCCTATTTACAAGAAAAGGAATCCGGACCATAATAATTAGTATTTGTTCTATTCAGAGAAGGCAAAAGTGATTTCAGTATTGTTTGCTAATTACCTTCAAATTACGGTGTGCAAGCTATAAACTATCAGTGACTTTTGCTCCCCGCCATAATACTGTGAATGCAAGCTGCTCCACGTATCTCACTGTCATTCCGTTTTAGTAAATTATTAGCATTTTTAGTAATCACCAACGGGTAGATCAAACCCTGAATTCCTAACTGCCTAAATACAATTGACCAGGGTTGTACATCACAGGAATATAAACAATTTAGGACAGGTACGGGTACGTTATATACTGTTATGCACTAACATCACGAACAAGTAAGAAAACATAATAAAGGAAGGTGAAGCTGGAGGAATGAAAAGGCAAATGAATGCGAAAATGCAGTACGTATTAAATTCGTTGAATAAATTAATGCCTGACAGTAATTCTTAAGGCCCGGGTTTTGCTGAAAGTGTATTTTTTTTGATAATTTACGGCCCACTGCTTGCATGTACTGTTTTTTGGGTTACCGGTAAACCATTAAACTAAACAGCAGGCAAAAAACAGTGCACCTGTATATCAAATGAAAAAGGTAATTGTAGGTTTCTTATTTAAGTTTACTGCCCCGCTGCTCTTTTTAGGTAAACCCTTAACCTACCTATCCGCAGCCTGGTTAAAATTTGTGAAGCTGAAGTCAACCGGAAATTATGGCGACAAGATTTTCATGAAACTGGGAATCCTTCCCATACTTGATCATTATTACCAGCCACTGATCAATCCAAAAAAGCACTTGAAGAAATCGCTCCGCGACGACAGGCCGCTTCCCGGAATTGACTTTAATACAACTGAACAACTGGAACTGCTTTCAAAATTCAACTATAATGATGAATTGCTGCAATTTCCCGTTAATAAAGCTAATGAGAATGAATTTTTCTATGAAAACAGGATTTATTATACTGGAGATGCAGAATACCTTTATAATATTATAAGGCATTTCAAACCAGGTAAAATCATTGAAATAGGGAGCGGGCATTCCACTTTAATGACCATAAATGCACTTAGGAAAAATAAATCGGAAAACAAAGAATACAATTGCCGGCATATCTGTATTGAACCTTATGAACAGCCATGGCTGGCCGAACTGGATATTGAACTGATAAGAGAAAAAGCAGAAAATCTTGACATTTCATTCTTTCAGCAATTAGACGCCAATGATATCCTGTTTATAGATTCTTCACATATCATCAGGCCGCAGGGAGATGTACTTTTTGAATACCTCGAACTGATTCCATCATTAAAACCCGGTGTAATTATCCATGTACATGATATTTTTTCACCCAAAGATTATCTTACCGACTGGGTGATGGACCATCATTTGTTATGGAATGAGCAATACCTGTTGGAAGCATTCCTTTCATGTAATCCCAATTATAAAATAATCGGGGCATTAAACTACCTGACCCACCATTACCGAAAAGAACTGGCAGATAAAATTAGGGAAAAACAGGAAGATATTAAAGATGAAATGGCACGGGTAGATGCAAAAATCAAGACGGCGTCTGCCAAAGAAAAAGCCAAATGGGAAGAACGTCGTGAAGATTTGAAAGAAGACAAAGATGAACTGGACAACCAATTGGCTGAAGTCAAAAAAGATATTAAGCGCGATTGGAAACAGTTTAAAAGAGATCTCAACAAGAAAATTGATGAAGTACAAAAAGACATTGAAAACTAACCTTGAATCGCCAAGTAGAAAAGATTAAAAGCATGAAACTTCATGGCAAGACCATTTTTAAATACCAAGTGAATGATTTTACTCCCGTACAAATGCTGCTACGGCCTCGACGTCAGCAGGGACAATCGGTCATTAAAGAAGAATTTAGTATCGTGCCTTCTGTTGCCTTTACTGAATACACAGATTCGTATGGGAACCATTGTCAAAGGGCTATTTTGCCACCTGGAGAAATAACCATTACCAGTGAAGCAGAAGCAATGGTAGAGTTGTTTATGCCCCCAACTGCCCCGATTCCTGAGTATATGTCTGTAGAGACATTGCCCGATGAAACGATGATTTATCTGTTGCCAAGTCGTTATTGCCAATCTGATTTGCAGGAAATAAACCAATTGGCAAGGCAAATTATAGGCACATTAACGCTGGGATACCAACAAGTGGAGGCGATTCGTAGCTGGATTCATACCAATGTCCAGTACCAATACG
>CALKVC010000175.1 GCA_937996595.1 uncultured Chitinophagaceae bacterium | reverse complement strand
TTTCTAGTAGATCCGTTATAAGAAAAATTAAATCTTCGTTGTTGTTTGGGAGTATAATTGAAAGTAACAGCAGGAATAAAGTTGTTGAAAATCACGTTTCGGTCTGTTTTTTTCACCAAATCATTTAAGCGATAATTTACTGTTCCCAAGCCTGTACCAATGGAGAAATTAAATTTCTTCACATTGTATCTAATATTCACACTTCCATTGTGTCCGGTGGTATTAAATATAAAATGGTTGCTTAATGTGTCTACCAAATTTTCATATTTATTGTTGGCTGCATTTTTTGCAAAGGTGTTTCGTTCTGCATCATTTCTACTTACACTTAATTTATAGTTCAACACTAAAAAAGTATTTTTCCAAAGCGGTTCAGTATAATTGATGGTAGAGTTGATGGTAGTGGCAATTTGTTTATTTGTTTTTTGTTGGTCAACAAGATCTCTTCTTACCAAGTTGCCAAAAGCATCATAAAAGGTATTGTCAGCTGTTAGGAAACCATCATCCGCTCTATCGTTGTAATTAATTTCATTGTTCCAAGAAATAGTACGGCCCGCTTTTTTGAATCTTTTGCGATAAAAAATGGTGGAATTCATGGTTTTGTTTTCATCTACTGTAGAAGTAAGTCTATTGCTCTGGTTCAATAAAATACTATCGCTATTGATGGTTCTTCCAAAATAATTAGACGCAATATTGCTATTGACAATAGATCCTCTTGCAGTAATTTTTAATGAACTACTTGAATCTATTTGCCACTCATAAGTGCTGGTCAGTTTATTTCTTTTTCTACTGCTGGCTTGATTTTGAATACTGGTACTAATTAGATCGGCACCAGGTAAAATATTTTGGGTTTTATTCGAATTGATGCCACTAACATCCAATTGATTGAACTGATAGGTATTGTTGGAGTTATGCTTGTCTTTGTTCCATTTATTACTAAAATGTAATCCACCCGTAATTGAACGGGGGAAACCAGTACCCCAACTGAATTCATCGCCTGAACCCCACATCATGATGCCACCATCATCTGTAACTTCAGTGGTCATATTGGTATTGCCTCCATAGTTCTGATTTTCATTCCAATTCAACGATTCAAATTTGGTATTGTCGGTTGTTAAATAACCTGAAATTTTTCTCTTACCCTTGAATGAGTTGGCCAATAGTTTTCCATAGCCATATTTATCAAAATCGCCACCAGCTTCCGCTTTGCCGAAATAACCTTTCTTTCGGTCTTCCTTCATTTTCAGGTTGATCGTCTTCTGTGTTTTGCCGTCGTCGATACCTGTAAATTCGGCCTGCTCGCTTTTCTTATCAAATACCTGCACTTCCTTAACTGCATCTGCGCGCAGGTTTTTCACCGCCATACCGGGGTCATCTCCAAAGAATTCTTCCCCGTCAACCAGCACTTTTTCTACGGTTTCGCCCATGGCTTTTATCTGCCCGTTTTTATCTACCTGTATACCGGGTAGTTTTTTCAGCAATTCTTCCACATTGGCATTTGTGCTTACCCTGAAACTGTCTGCCGTATAAACGGTAGTATCGCCTTTTATACGTATAGGGCTGCCGCTTTTTATGATTACGGCTTCAAGAAGTTTGCTTTTAGGCGTCACCGCAATGGTTCCCGTTTGTATATCCTTATTATCAGCTTCCATATTTTCTACATACTCAGCAAACAATGGGTGCATTACCATCAGGATATACGAGCCATTGGTTATCTCTTTCAGTGAGAACCTGCCATCCTGGTCGGTACGGGTGAATTTTTTTATCACAGAATCTTTTGCCGATAACAGTAATACAACTGCATTTTTCACTTTCGTATGTGAACTGGTATCGGCAATCTGCCCGGAAATTCCGGCCTGTTGCGCAAACAGCATACTGGAAAAAAAGAGCAGGAACAGCAATACGGATAATCTTTTGTGCATTCAGTTAGTTTTATGGTTTTTGAACAGGGGCCTAAAGTTGTAACAATTTAATATGGGTTGCAACCTAACTATTCTTAAATTTACGTTAATAGCATTTTTTATAAACCGTTTGAAACCCTGATAAATGGCATACGAGGACGAACATTTCATTGATAGCAGCAAATTGGTTTGGACCTATTCATTCTTTTCCGATGAAGATATACAGTTGTTTGGTAACGGGTTGCTATGCAATGCATATGAAAAGTTCGGCAGTCATTTTTTGCGTGTACTCGATACGGATGGTTATTATTTTGCCGTTTGGGCGCCGCATGCAACGGCTGTTTCCGTTGTTGGTGAGTTCAATGGCTGGAAAAAGGAATTGCATCCCCTGTACCCAAGGCTTGATAAATCAGGTATCTGGGAAGGATTCATACCCAGGCTGCAGAAAGGTACACGGTACAAATACCACATTTCGGCACCGGGTGGATTTGAAGCGGATAAGGCTGACCCGTTTGCCATGCACTGCGAATACAGGCCTGATACAGCTTCCATAACCTGGCAGTTGGATAAGTACTGGCACGACGGCGACTGGATGGCCGGCAGGAAAAAGCATAATGACCTGCATGCGCCCTGGAGCGTGTATGAAGTACACCTGGCAAGCTGGATGCGGCCCGATAAGAACAGGGAAGACGTATATACGGGTTATACCGAAATAGCCAACAGGCTTGTACCATATGTGAAGGCAATGGGGTTCACGCATGTTGAATTCATGCCGGTTATGGAGCATCCTTATGACGGAAGCTGGGGCTACCAGGGAACCGGTTATTTCGCACCTTCCTCACGGTTTGGCACACCCGAAGCATTCATGCACCTGGTAGACAGCCTGCATATGAACGGCATCGGGGTGATACTGGATTGGGTGCCTTCCCATTTTCCTCATGATGCGCATGGGCTTCACAAGTTTGATGGTGCCTTTACCTATGAGTATGAAGATATGCGCAAAGGTTATCATCCCGACTGGAACAGCTACATTTTTAATTATAAGCGGGGAGAAGTGCGTTCTTTCCTCATCAGCAGTGCGCATTTCTGGATGAAAACATATCATGCCGACGGTATCCGTGTGGATGCGGTGAATTCGATCATCCGGCTCGATTTTTCACGTAAGGCAGGAGAATGGGAACCCAATGAATACGGTGGCAATGAGAATATAGAGGCCATCGGCTTCCTGAAAGACCTGAATAATGTGTTATACAGGGATTTCCCGGATACACAAACGATTGCTGAAGAGGCTTCAGACTGGCCGGGTATCACTTTGCCTACTGCAAAAGGCGGGTTTGGTTTCGGTATGAAATGGATGATGGGCTGGATGCATGACAGTTTTCGCTATTTCAAAATGGAGCCCGGTGAAAGGGTAAATCACCAGGATACCTTTACTTTCAGCATTATGTACTTTTACGACGAGAAATTCATGCTTCCAATAAGCCATGATGAAGTGGTTCATGGAAAAAGCCCGCTCATTTACAAGATGCCCGGTAACGAGTGGGAGAAATTCGCCAACCTGCGTTTATTCTATGCCTATATGTATACGCATCCCGGCGCAAAACTGCTTTTCATGGGAAACGAGTTCGGGCAAACCAGTGAATGGAATTACAAATCGGAACTGGATTGGGAACTATTGCAGTACGATCCGCATAATAAATTACAGGAATGTGTACGGGCGCTAAACCACCTGTATAAGAACGATCCGGCATTGCATGAATGCCAGTTTGAACGAAAAGGCTTTGAGTGGGTTGATATAGAACACCGGTATGAAGGAATAATGGTATATAAACGAAAAGGCAGGCACCGGGCTGATGATATGCTGGTGGTATTAAACGTTACTGAAAATGATTATCCTGAATGGACATTCCGGGTGAAAGGAAAATCACAATGGCACGAGATATTCAATAGCAACGATATTGCGTACTGGGGGAATGGCCAATATGTTAATACCCCGCCGGTTATGACGGCTGTAGATAAAAAACGCAAGCTGTATGAAATAAAAATAGCCATTCCGGCGTTATCAGCTATAATATTCCGTTAATGGAATAGTTGCACCTATAACACTATGAAAGCACTCATTGCCACAATCATCATTTGTGCAGGCATACCTGCATTTTCACAGGAAACAGACAGTTCAGCATATTACTTCCACAAAGCAATGGAAGAGAAGGGAGCAGGCCGTTACCTGGTAGCTTCAGGCCTGTTTGAAAAAGCACTCTTTCATGACCCTTCAAACAAAATGGCGTGTCTGCAAAACGGTTATACATACCTGCAGATGAAAATGACCGATAAGGCTAAAACCAACTTTACGAATTTACTGGAAATGGACCCGCAGAACCAGGATGCAATCAGGCAGTTAACTGAACTTTATTTCAATTACCACCAATACGACCTGGCTATTGATATGGCCGGCAAATGCAGGGATTATGCCGAAACCGACCGGATACTGGGAATGAGCTATTATAAGACGGAAGATTACCCGATGGCAGAAAAACACCTGGCAGCCGCCATGCAGAAAAACCCTGCCAACGCAGAAGTGGCTTATACCATGGGGCGTAATTACCTTGATATGGAAGCTTATACCAAAGCAATTCCGTTCTACGAGAAGGCAGTAAAACTGGATGAATCAAAGAATGTTTGGATGTATGAGCTGGGCCTACTGTATTATAACCTGAATAATTTCAGGTCGGCCATGGCTTCTTTTAAAATGGCGGCAGAAAAAGGATATGTTCAGAGTAATGATTTCAAGGAAAACTTAGGATATGCGTCACTGTATAGTGGCGAATATCAATCGGGTGAAAACCTGTTGCTGGCCGTTTGGAAAAGGAAACCCGGAAGCAAGGATATACTGAGGGATATGGCGGAAATATTCTACCAGCAAAAGCAATATGACAAATCGCTGGATTATTGCCAGAAACTGATGGAACTGGACGTTAAAGATGGAAAAGCACTGTACCAGGCCGGTTTATGTTTCCAGAAAAAAGGCCAGAAAGACCGCGGGCAGCAGATGTGCGATAAGGCGATTGAAATGGATCCTTCCCTGGCAAGCCTGAGAAGGAAGAAGGAAATGCCGGGCATGTGATTATTACATACCGAATTACTAAGAACTGCTTTTCCTGTTACAGTATATTTCAGCCAGCATGCATCGGGCACTTCCGCCACCGCTGGTTTCTATCATATCCAGCGGGCTGTGCACAATCCGGTTGAAATATTGCAATCTGCTCACTTGTGCAGTATTTAATGAACGGTATGCCTGTGACGACATTACAAGCAAAAATTCATCATTACGGTTTTTAACCTGCAACATATTACCGGCAAAACTATTTACCTGCTGCAATGATATCTCAATTATTTCCTTTCCGGTAGTGGCTAAACAGCTACGCAGGCGCAGCTTTTCTTTTTCATCGGGGATTGATTCCAGGCAAACAACCGCATAAGCATCAGCCACACACATCATCACATTCGTATGATATATGTCTTCACCTGCCGTATCTTTCGATATGAAACTGACAGGAGTATAGCCAGCCAACCGGCAGTATTCATCCAATAACCGTGCATCAGTGCGGGGCGACAGGCAGGCATACGCAATCCGGTTCACCCTGTCCAGCACCAAGCTGCCCGTACCTTCCAGGAAGCGGTTATCTATTTCATATCCGCTTAAATCAATCACATTGCTGATTAGGAATTCCTTTTTTAATTGTTCAAGTATATGGGGCTTTTTTTCCTGGCGCCTGTTTACGGCAAACATGGGATACAAGAAAACCGATCCGTCTTCATGAAAGGAGATCCAGTTGTTTGGAAATATGGAATCCGGCGTGAATGGTTCTTCGGTATCATTAATAACGGTGAGGGTAACATGATTTTTATCAAGCAGGCCCTGTAGCCCGTTGAATTCTTCCAGCGCCTTTTGCTGAACGTTCATACCGGTATCTGCCTGGAAGCGGTTATTTACGGCCGTTTCGGGATTAAAACCAAAATTGACCGGCCGTATCATCAAAAGGTGACTGCTTTGCTGCATAAAAAGTACTAATGTGCCTTGCCGTATTCCATTTCACCTGCCGGGATGGCAACAGGCAGGTCGTTTTCCCTGGGCGGGATAGGGCAGTTATACCCGGTTGTATATGCACAATAAGGGTTGTATGCCTTGTTGAAATCTATGATCAGGGTATTGCTTTTTATGTCTTCCATCAAAAAATCGAGGTATCGGCCACCGCCATAACTCCTGTTTCCGCTGGTTAGGTCGGTAAATGGTAAAAAAAGATAATTTTTATAAGCTGTATCCTGCATCAGTTGTTCGCTCTGGTATATCCGCAGAGACAGTAATTTGTTATTTAAGGTAAAACGCAGGATGCCATACGTGAAATATTTTTTGCTTTTCTTGCCGGAGGTTTTCATGATGAAACCAGTACTGTCATTCACTTTTTCAAAAGCGGCCGTCAGTTTATATTTTTCATTGGCCGGGTAGAAATGCAGGTATTTCCTGTCGTTGCCTTTTACAACTTCATGCGCATCCACGTATTCCCGCTGGTAAGCCTTAATACGGTCGATGTACGATTTTTTTTGAGCATGGCTGTTGGTAATAGCAACCACTAATATGGCGAAAAAAAGTGTTTTCATCATATGATCAGTTCATCATTAAAACATTTACGCTTCTTTGTAAAATATTGAAGGCAATTTCTGCCATCATGTTTTCCTTATCCAGTGTTGGGTTCACTTCGGTAATTTCGAAACAGCAAATTTTCCTGCTCTGCATGAATTTGCTGATCAGGTCTTCCGCTTCCCTTTCTTTGAGGCCGTTGCTTACCGGTGTACCTGTTCCTTTAGAGATGGATGAATCGAGGCTGTCTACGTCAAAGCTTACATATATGTCTGTGCAATCACTCAGGTAACGCAATACTTTACGGCTTATGTTTTCTGCGCCGTTTCGCCTTACTTCACTGGTGGATATCACTTTCATTCCGTATTTTTCTATCAGTGACTTTTCTTCTTTCTCAAAATCACGCAATGATATAAATACGATATCTTCCGGTAGCACTTTGCGGGCAATCTTACCGGTATTCTTCAATTGATCCCATAGTTTTGCAGTGGTTGCATCCGGTTCATGCACTTTACATTCCAAATTGTCTTCTGCTATGGCCGTGCTTAAGGGCATGCCGTGCATATTACCGGACGGGGTGGTGTACGGTGTGTGCAGATCGGCATGGGCGTCTATCCAGATAACGCCCAGCTTACTTTTTGGTTTGGCCATTTTTATGCCGGCAATCGTGCCACCTGCATTACTATGGTCGCCACTGAGCACTACCGGAAAAAAATTATTCCGGATACTGTCGCTTACTGCCTTGCTGGTTTTATCATACAGGTTAACCACACCCTGGATCCTTTTGGCATAAGGTGATTTGATAGGTTCAAATAACAGGTTGTTTTCCACTTCAATCTTCTCTGAAGGGAAATGAACGAAAAAATTACTCATAAAATCCAGCGCAGCAATTTTTACCGCATCAATACCCATGCTTGCCCCGCGGGTGCCTGCACCAATTTCAGAAGGTACCTCTATCAGCTTGATATTTTTCATCAGAAAATCTTTTAATGTTAACAGTAATATTAACCCGGTAAAACCGGGAAGGCATAAACCGATTTTTTGTGCGGCCACTGTTTTAAGTTGCAGTTACTGCCTAACTATATATATGAAACAACCGTATTTCAAAAATAAGGTATTATTTCCACAGGCCATAAACCAACTATACCTTTATGTTAAGCAATATGTACTATGCGATGATGGTTTTCAGGTAAATGTAACGGTTCTTATAACCGGCCGGGTAAAAAAAAGCCGTTGAAATATTTCAACGGCATAATACTGGCTTATTAATTAAATTAAAATTGTTCAAGCTTACTGAAGAAGAAATCACCTTCAATGGCTGCATTTTCATTGCTGTCGCTTCCATGAACAGCATTTTCACCTACAGAAGAAGCGAATTTTTTCCTGATGGTACCCTCGGCTGCGTTTGCCGGGTTGGTTGCACCTATTAATGTCCTGAAATCTTCCACAGCGTTCTCTTTTTCCAGGATGGCTGCAGTAATTGGCCCACGGCTCATAAATTCAACCAGTTCGCCGTAAAAAGGGCGTTCTTTATGTACAGCGTAAAATTCACCTGCTTTTTCCTTACTCAGATGAGTCATTTTCATGGCAACAATGCGGAAACCGGCCTTATTGATCATTTCTAAAATGGCACCGGTATGGCCATTCCCGGTTGCGTCCGGTTTAATCATGGTAAATGTTCTGTTCGTCATTTCTATAATTTTGGGCGCAAAGATATAGGAATGTGGGGAAGTGGCAATGTAAAGATGTAAGATTTGAATATATATGATTTATGATCTAAGATTTATGGTCATTTTTTTAAAAGAGTTGTTTTACTAATTATTATGTAAACCTATATTTAAAAGCAAAAATCTGTTGGAATCTTATAACAAATTCCTAAAATATAAAAGGAATGCTGGTTCAATTGGCTAATTGGCTTTTTAAACCTACTTTTGCGCCTCATTTATGCAACCCATCAGTAATATTTACCCGCAACTTCCAAGTAAGAAACAGGTTGTAATAACCATGCACCAGAAACCCGACGGGGATGCCATGGGTTCTTCCCTGGCCCTGATGCATTTCCTGGTACAGTTTGGCCACCAGGTTACCGTTATATCGCCAACAAACTGGGCTTCCTTTTTAAACTGGATGCCCGGAACCAGGCAGGTATTGGATTATGAAAGGGATACTGAAAAGTGCAACCAGATATTACATTCTGCCGAATGGCTTTTTTGCCTGGATTTCAACACGGCAAGCCGTACCAAAAGAATGGAAACGAATTTGCTGGAAACAACAGCAGACAGGATACTGATAGACCATCACCAGGAACCACAAACAGAAATATTCAGGTATGGTATCAGTGACGTCAGCAAAAGTTCAACGGCCGAAATGGTATACGATTTCATTATTGCTTCAGGCTATACAGACAAGATAAACAAGGAAGTGGCAGAATGCCTGTATGCAGGTGTTATGACAGATACCGGTTCATTCAGGTTTCCTTCCAGCAGTGCCGGTGTACACCGGATGATTGCCGACCTGAAAGAAAAAGGGCTGGAACACAGCATCATCCATGAAGCCCTGTTTGATAATTTTTCTGAAAACCGGTTCCGTTTTATTGGGAATGTACTGTTGAACAGGATGGAAGTGTTTTATGAGTATAATACGGCATTGATTGCCGTTCCGCAGGCCGACCTCATCAAATACGATATCAAGACGGGAGATACCGAAGGGCTTGTAAACTTCCCTTTAAGTATTGAAGGCATCAGGCTGGCAGCTATTATCATCGACAGGGGTGAAGAACGCAAATGTTCATTCCGCAGTAAAGGTTCATTTGACGTAAACAGTTTTGCCAGGAAATATTTCAATGGTGGCGGTCATCATAATGCGGCAGGCGGTTTCAGCAAAGGTACATTGGATGAAGCCATCGCAGATTTTAAAAAAGCCATCAAAGAGAATGCAGGCGAGCTTAGCTCGTATACTTTTTAATTAATAAATCATACATCATACATCACAAATCATACATAACAAATAATACATCACAAAAAAAACAACATACACAATGAGAAAAATCTCTTCATTATTATTACTGGTAGCCTTCGTTTTTACTGCCTGTAATGAAGCTTCGTTTAAAAAAGGCATGGACGACCTGGAATATAAGATCATTTCAAACGGCAGTGGCCCAAAACTGCAATATGGTAATTTCATGCAGATAGAATTTGCCACTTATTATAATACAGGTAAAAAAGATTCATTGCTGAATGATTCCAGAACATCGGGAAACCCTGTTATTGAATTATTGGATTCAACATCCACACCACCGGCTTATTTCAACATCTTAACACAATTGCGTAAGGGTGATAGTGTTGCTATCAGGATACTGTCTGATTCAGCTTTTAAGAAAGCACCTGACCAGATGCCCCCGTTCATCAAGAAAGGCCATATGCTGCTCACAACGGTAAAGCTGGTGAATATTTTCAAATCCAAAGCTGAAGCTGATAGCGCCCGGGCCGCCTTTATGGTACTGCAGCAGCAGAAAGATTCTGTGAACGCCATCGCACAGAAAGCAAAAGATGACAAAGTCATTGCTGAATACCTTGCAAAAAACAAGATAAAGGCAACAAAAACAGAACAAGGAACGTACGTGGAAATAATTCAGCCGGGAACCGGAAATAATATAGATACATCCGTTGTAGTGAAAGTGAATTATACAGGAAGGACAATGAATGGAAACATGTTCGACAGCAATACCGATCCCGGCAAAGGCCATGTTATGCCTTTAAATGTTAACATGACCAATGACCCAACATTGGGCCAGCCGGTAATAAAAGGATGGACTGATGGGTTAAAGCAACTTAATAAGGGCGCGAAAGCAAAGTTTTATATCCCGTCAACTTTGGGCTATGGCGCACAGGGTGCCGGCGAAGATATTGCTCCCAATTCGGTACTTATTTTTGATATTGAAGTACTGGATGTTATGAACAAAGACCAGGCAAGGGCTGATAATGAACTGCAGAGAAAGAAAATGCAGGATATGCAGAAAAAATATATGGACAGCATCTCTAACCTGCAAAAAGCTGCAAAAGAAAAGAAATAAAAATTACAGTTGTTATTCGATTACGGGCATTGTTTCAGATTTGACACAATGCCCGTATTTTTTTTATCAATCAGGCTTGCTTGTATGCCTGCACCAGTAAAACTGCTTCTTTAGCTTCCTTTACATCGTGTACCCGTAACAGCGATGCGCCGTTTAGCAATGCGATGCTGTTTAATACGGTAGTGCCATTCAATGCCTCCGATGCGGTTATGCCAAGCGTTTTATAAATAGTGCTTTTCCTGGATAGCCCGGCAAGCACCGGTTTTTCAAACATTCCGAAAACAGGAAGTGATTGTAGCAATTGCAGGTTTTGCCCGGCTGTTTTACCAAATCCAAAACCCGGATCAATGATGATATCATGAATGCCGGCCTCTTTGCAAATGGCTGTTTTTTCTATGAAAAAATCAAGCACTTCCTTAACCACATCAATATAGGATGCCTGTTGCTGCATGGTTTCCGGAGTGCCTTTCATATGCATGCAGATGTATGGAACCTGCAATGAAGCTACGGTGCTGATCATGTTGCTGTCCATTGCACCGGCACTGATATCGTTAACGATGTCTGCACCTGCCTCCACTGCCTTACCAGCTACATGGCTGTAATAGGTATCAATAGACAACACAATATCCCGGTCATGTTCCCTGATCATCCTGATAACCGGCAACACCCTTTCCAATTCTTCTTTTTCAGTAATGCGCAGGCTGCCCGGGCGGGTGCTTTGTCCGCCAATATCCAATATGCCCGCACCGGCATCAATCATGCGGGAAGCCATAGCCCATATATCATCTGCACCTTCACCGATATGGCCTTCATAAAACGAATCGGGTGTGGCATTGATGATGCCCATCACCAGCGGTTTTTCAATCAGCAGCAGTTTTCCTTTACAGTTAAGTGTAAACATTTGAAAGAGTAATTGTAAATTTGATCTTTCATGCAAATTAGCAAATAATAACAGGTAACGGATACACAACATGACTACGAATGAACAGTATGACAGGGCAATTAAACGTTGTAAAGACATTTTCCTGAAAAAGACCAGTGATTACGGAACATCCTGGCGGGTTTACAGGACCATTTCCATTGCAGACCAGATATATATTAAAGCGAAAAGAATACGGACCATACAGGAAAAAAAGGCACAGCGGATCGGCGATGATATAAGAAGTGAATTTGAAGGGATGCTTAATTATGCGGTCATCGGGCTTATTCAACTTGATTTGGGAAATGATGAAACAGAACAGTTACCGGTAAACGAAGTAGAGGAGAGGTACGATAGTAAAATTACAGCCGCCAAAAAACTGATGCTTGACAAAAATCACGATTATGGCGAAGCCTGGCGGGAAATGAGCCAGGAAAGTTTTGCCGACCTCATTCTTGCCAAAATCCTCCGGATAAAACAAATCATTTCCAATGAAGGGGCAACCCTTGTAAGCGAAGGCATTGATGCCAATTTTTATGATATTTTTAACTATTCGGTTTTTGCGCTCATCCTGATAGAGGAAGGCAAACATTAAAATATAAGCATTATGAAAGTTACCGTTACCATTGCCAGGATCATTACAGGGCTCCTGTTCATTTTTTCGGGACTGGTTAAAGCTATTGACCCGCGCGGGCTTGCCTATAAGATGGAAGAATTTTTTGAAGTGTGGGGCCATGCCGGTTTCCTGAAAGGGCTGATGGAAAACCTCATGCATTATTCACTCACTTTCTCCATCAGTATGATTACTCTGGAAGTAGTGCTCGGGCTGGCATTGCTTATCGGGTGGCAGAAAAAAATAACTTCCTGGCTCATATTGCTGCTTATTCTGTTCTTTACGTTTCTCACCGCCTTTGTATTATTCAGCGGTAAGATAAGGGCATGTGGTTGTTTCGGAGATTGTATACCGCTTACACCGGTTCAAACTTTCAGTAAAGATATTGTACTGCTTTTACTGGCAATCATACTGGTGGTAAAGTCAGCATATATAAAACCACTTGCCAAACCTTTCTTCTCATTCCTGTATGTGACGGCTGCACTTGTAGCAACACTTGCATTGCAGTTTTATGTACTGAAGCATCTGCCATTGGCAGATTGCCTTCCTTATAAAAAGGGGAATGACATACTTAAACTGAGGGAAATGCCGGCTGATGCCATCCAGGATAAATATGATTATGTATTTGTGTATGAAAAAGGCGGAGAAAAAAAGGATTTTCCTGTTTCAGCTTTACCGGACAGCACCTGGAAATTTGTAGAACGTAAACAGACTTTAGTTGAAAAAGGGAAAAATAACATCCCACTTATCAATGATTTTTCGCTTACTGATGTTGATGGGAATGATGTAACAGCAGAGATTCTTTCAAACCCAGATTATTACTACCTGTTATTCATCAGGGATGTACCCGAAGCCGGGGAAAGCTGGATAGATGACTGTAAGGCAATCAGCAGCAAAGCTATTGCCGGTATTAAGAAATTCTATGTGGTAACTGCACAACGTGATGCTGTTCGGAAATTCTTATCCATGAATGATATAAAAACGGATGCCATATTTACGGCAGATGCAACGGCCATAAAAACAGCAGCCAGGGCTAATCCAACACTGTATAAGATGAAAGCAGCCGTGGTTGAGCAAAAATGGGGCTGGGCAGATTTTGAAAAGGCGGTCCGTTAACTGCCATGTTTGTCCTTGAATGGATAATATGTGCATCCATGTAAAAGATACAGTTGACAAAGTTTTAATACCCATACAGAACGTATTGTAAACAGTTCATGGAAACAGTTTAGCTGATGAACCTAAAAGCCGGAATATTTTTCCTGTTAAAGAAAATATCATATTCCATACTGGTATTAACCGGAATTGTTGTATTGGTATTTGCCATGTTCCAGGGTTTCGGCGATCCGGCCAGGCTGGTAGCCGGACAATCAGGCGATAAAAAGACCATTGAAAATATCCGCAGGGAACTGCACCTGGATGAACCGACATGGAAGCAGTTCATTTTATACCTGAATGATGTTTCACCTGTAAGTATTTATACGGAAGCTGCATTGAAAGAGAAAGGGATTCGTGGCCTGGTTGCCGGCGGAAAAAGGAAACTGGTATTAAAATTCCCTTACCTGGGGCGCAGTTACCAGACAAAGACGGATGTTAGCAGCTTGTTGATGGACGCCCTGCCGGGTACCCTTATTTTGGCAACAACCGCCATGTTGCTGGCTTGTTTACTGGGAATTTTATTCGGCGTTATAGCCGCTGTTAAAAAAGGAACCTGGGCCGACCAGGTGGTATTGGTAAGCAGCATTGCAGGTATTTCCGCCCCATCTTTTTTCATCGCCATCATCATGGCTTACCTGTTTGGTATCGTATTGCATCCATATACAGGATTAAACCTTACCGGAAGCCTGTTTGAAATAGATGATATAACCGGTGAATCTTATCTTAATATCAAAAACCTGGTATTGCCAGCCTGTACGCTTGGTATACGCCCCCTGGCAATCATCACACAGCTCACCCGGAGCAGCATGCTGGATGTTCTTAACAGGGATTATATACGTACAGCTTATGCAAAGGGATTAAATAATAGGACGGTCATATTCAGGCATGCCCTGCGCAATGCACTTAACCCGGTGATAACGGCCATAACCGGCTGGTTTGCCGAACTGCTTGCAGGTGCATTCTTTGTGGAGTATATTTTTGGCTGGAAGGGTATGGGCAAACTGACCGTGAACGCACTGGAAAAACTTGATTATCCGGTGGTGATGGGCGCTGTATTATTCAGTGCTGTAATTTTTATCGTGATCAATCTGCTGGCTGACAGTATTTACCGGTTAGCAGACCCCAGGATCAGGTAGCCGGATATTATCGTTTAATCATCACCGGTAGTATACCTGGCGGATATGCCGGTAAAATGAAATCAGCCATTTTCCTGTTTATAGTACTGCAGTTTTTACACGTTAAGCAAATCTTTCACATTTTCTTTAGAAATCAATTTTTGGTTGGTATTATATTTGCAATGCCGGAAATATGAAAAGAAATATCGTAATACCCGTAGTTATCACATTGATGGCATCAGCCATATCAATGAATGCAGTTGCGCAGAAAGAGCAACAGGAATCAATATTTGATAAAGGAT
>CALKVC010000174.1 GCA_937996595.1 uncultured Chitinophagaceae bacterium | reverse complement strand
TTTTTGTAACTGAGCACGCAGGTCGCCGTCATATATTTTGGCTATCAGGGTTCCCTGGCTAACATTCCGTCCTTCCGTTGCGTTCAGGTAAGTTAGCCTGCCGGATATTTCCGGGTGAATTTCAGTGGCTTCATTGGCTATTACCGTTCCGGGAAGTTCAATATCCTGGCTGAGGGTAGTTGTTTTAATGATATATGCATCAACTTTTGGCGGCGGCGGGGCTACAGGTTTAGCATCTGCAGCTATCTTTTTCTTGTTGCTTTTACATCCGGGTAATATAAAAGCAGGAATACTCATACAAAGGATGGCAAAAAAAAGCTGTCTAAATGTACATTTCACAGTTGGGCGTTTAATAAAAATAGAATGATAAAAATAACGCTTATCGTTTAAGTATAGCTGTAAATTATTTTTATGGCAAATACGTTTGATGAAATTTATTCAGCTTTGGCAAATAAAGTATTCCTTATTTGGTTTGCCTTATGCAATAATTCCTGTTTTTCATTGCTTAAGATGGTCACATGCCCCATTTTACGGCCGGGTTTAGTTATTTTTTTACCATATATATGCACAAAAACATTATCCATCATCAACACTTTTTCCAGGCCTTCATAAAATACATCTCCGGTATAACCTTCACTTCCAACCAGGTTTACAATGGCAGCGGGCATAATCAGTTTGGGGTTGCCCAGCGGGTAATAGAGCATGATGCGCCACAGCATATCAAACTGGCTGCTGTAACAGGCTTCAATACTGTGATGGCCGCTGTTATGAACCCTGCAGGCTGTTTCATTTACAAAAACATTATCGTCAATATCAACAAACAGCTCAACGGCAAAAATGCCCGGGCTTTTTAGTTCCTTCACCACTTTTATGGCGATTGCTTCAGCTTTCCAGAATACCTTTTCTGGCAGTACAGCCGGGCAAAGCTGATGGGTTAGCAGGTTCAGTTGCTGGTCAAAAACCATGTCTACGGGCTGATAAATGGCTGTTTTACCGGTATTGTCAACGGCAATAATTATGGCTATTTCCTTTTTTATATGAACCATTTTTTCCAGAACGGCCGGTTCATTAAAACCGAGACTGGTCTCTTCTTTTTTCCGTATAACCTGAACACCCCTTCCATCATACCCACCGGTGGCCAGTTTATGCACAGCGGGTAAAAATTCGTGTTGAGCATGTAGTTCTTCCAGTGTTGAGGTTACTACAAATTCGCTGCTGGGTATTTGCTGGTTCCGGTAGAATTCTTTTTGCAGGATCTTGTTTTTAATCACCCGCAATGCGGCAGGTTTAGGGTATATCTGAAGCCCTTCTGATTCCAGTTTTTCAAGGGCTTCCAGGTTAACAGCTTCTATTTCAATTGTTAAAATATCAAGGTTTTTTCCAAAATAGTATACATCATCAAAATTGGTAATGTCTCCTTGTATAAAATGATGACATAAATGTGCAGCCGGGCAGTTGGCATCCTTCTCCATCACATAGGTTTCTACCGGGTAATTGGCGGCTGCCTGTAAGAGCATCCTGCCTAATTGTCCGCCACCTAAAATGCCCGCTTTTTTCATAGGGCAAATATATATCCTGATTTCGGCTTATCACATCAAAATTTGAAGTAACCAGGTTATGATTAACCTGGTTTCCTGTAAACGGTAACAGCAAGCAAGCTAACAATCAAACCAAAGAAATATTATCTTTGGTACCTGATGAATCCCGACTATCCACATAAGTTGTTTTCCGATAAACGAAGCAACTATTCCCTGTTGATGATCACGCTTGCCATGGATTCGGCCATCGCTGCCGGGTAAGCAATCCTGCCATAGTATTAACATAGAACAGGCACGCCAAGATGCCTATGATGGAATTTCAATATTTAAAAAATTAAAAAAAATTGTCATGATAACTACCGATTCAGCACAAAAGAAAACGTTGGATAGTACAACTGATTTTCTACCGCTTCACGGAACTGATTATGTGGAATTTTATGTGGGCAATGCCAAACAGGCTGCTCATTTTTATAAATCAGCATTCGGTTTCCAGTCGCTGGCTTATGCCGGCCCCGAAACCGGGGTTATGGATAAAGTGAGCTATGTGGTACGCCAGAACAAGCTCACATTTGTTTTAACTACGGCCTTACGTTCTGAACATGAAATTGCAGCCCATGTGAATAAACATGGAGATGGGGTGAAAGTGCTGGCATTAAAAGTGGATGATGCTACCGATGCCTGGGAGCAAACAACAAAAAGGGGTGGAAAGAGTTACATGAAACCTGTCGTATTAAAAGATGCAGACGGAGAAGTGGTATTAAGTGGCATACATACCTACGGCGATACGGTGCATATGTTTGTTGAACGGAAGAATTATACTGGCCCTTTTATGCCCGGCTACCGGAAATGGGAATCTAAATTCAACCCCGAAAGTACGGGCCTGCAATATGTAGACCACTGCGTTGGCAATGTAGGCTGGAACCAGATGAATCCATGGGTTTCGTTTTATGAAGATGTAATGGGTTTCCGGAACATACTCAGTTTTGATGATAAAGATATATCAACTGAATATTCTGCGCTCATGAGCAAGGTAATGAGTAACGGTAACGGGTATGTTAAGTTTCCGATCAACGAACCGGCGGAAGGTAAGAAAAAGAGCCAGGTGGAGGAATACCTTGAATTTTATAACGGCGAAGGTGTACAGCATGTGGCGCTGGCAACAAACAATATCATAGAAACCGTTGGTGAATTACAGAACCGGGGTATAGAGTTCCTGCCAATACCGGCCAGTTATTACGATGAGGTGCTTGACAGGGTGGGACATATTGATGAAGACCTGGAACCATTGAAGAATCTTGGTATCCTGATTGACCGTGATGATGAAGGATACCTGCTGCAAACATTCAGCAAACCGCTGCAGGACAGGCCTACCCTGTTTTTTGAAATCATCCAGCGTAAAGGGGCTAAAAGTTTTGGTAAAGGAAATTTTAAAGCATTGTTTGAAGCATTGGAAAGGGAACAGGATGTTAGAGGGAACTTGTAAAAATAATATCGTTTTACCTTAGTTGTTATATTATTACGGGGAATGGGTATTTAATTTTTTTATAATATCCATTCCCCTTTTTCAATAAGTTATAGCCAGAGACAGGAAAATGTACCCATTTCTTAAGTAAATTCCGAAGGCTGACGCACTTTTAACATCACGGGGATTGATAAATTATTTATTTTAGCAGGCCAGGCCTGATAACCTGGTTTTTTATTGCTGGATATGTACAGGATCATTTCATTTTTATTGCTGATACAAATGATATCAACTGCGGTCATTGCACAGAATGCATATGCAGGTGTGCAAAAGGGATCGTATAAGATGTCTGATGTATATAGCCGGATGGAAGATTCGGTAAGAAAGCAGTTTGAAAGACAAAACCTGGCCTGGCCGCCTGAAGCCATGTACATCCGTTCGTTCAAATACGACAGGCAGCTGGAAGTATGGGTTAAAGGAAGTTATAAAGAACCGTATAAACTTTTCAAAACGTACAAGGTCTGCATGCAAAGCGGAACCATGGGTCCAAAAAGGATGGAAGGCGATTACCAGGTTCCTGAAGGCTTTTACCATATTAATGAATTCAACCCTAACAGCAACTATCATCTATCGTTAGGGCTCAATTACCCGAATGCTTCCGACCGCATTTTAAGCGATTCCCTGCGGCCAGGCAATGCCATTTATATACATGGTAAATGTGTGTCTACCGGCTGTATCCCTATCAGCGATATTCCGATGGAAGAGTTATATATCATTGCGTCTTATGTAAAAGCAAACGGGCAGGAATTTATCCCGGTACATGTTTTCCCGGTTCGTTACAATGTAAAAAAATCGTACGATTATCTTTCCAACACCATAAAGAATAATGCTCCTTTGCAGGAATTCAACCAGCATATCAGGGAAGTGTATGATTATTTTGAAGTTAAGAAACAGTTACCAGTAATAATGGTTAACCGGAAAGGGGAGTATGTGGTTAATTAGTTTGAAGTTTAAAGTTTGAAGTTTGAAGTTATATCCTACATCGGATATTATAATCTATCAGTTTACTTTCCCTTACCTCATTAATACTTGTATCGTTTCTTCTGTCTTTTGTTCCAGCACGATATGCTTACCAGCAGTTAATTCAGTTATCGTTTTTTCATTGTAATGCCTGATGGTTAACAGCAACAGGTCTTTCTCCACTTCCACGTCAAATATTTCTGAAGCACCCGCGGCCAGTTTCCCGATCTTTTCTGCATGGTCGTCAAAACAGCATAATAAGGATATGGCCGTATGTTGCGACAGGTTGGGCTTAATTTTCAACTTGTTGAATAATTCATGCAATTGCTGAACCGGCTTTTCTTCCACAAAAGAAAAATCCTTTGACCTGAACCTGATGAGCACCTGGTTTTTTTTCTGCACAATGATTGGCGGCAGGTTTTTGGTATGAGAACCGCTGATTGTTGTTCCCGGAAGTGATGGGTCCAGGAAACTTTTTACATACAAAGGAATATGCTTATTCTGTAACGGCTTGATTGTTTTTGGATGAATTACCTGTGCGCCATAATATGCCATTTCAATCACTTCGGTAAAACTGAGCGTTGGGATAACCGTAACATCTTTATAGGCTCTTGGGTCGGCATTCATTACGGCATCCACATCTTTCCAAATGGTAACACTTTCTGCCGGCAGCAGGTTGGCAAATATGGCGGCTGAATAGTCACTGCCTTCCCGCCCCAGTGTGGTGCTTTCATTTTCATCCGTAGATCCGATAAATCCCTGTGTTACCACCACATCATAAGTATCAAATAGCGGTAATACCGTATTTTTTATTTTATCGCCGGTATATGACCAGTCAATGGCTGCATCCCTGAAATTATCATCAGTGCGAATGATATCCCGCACATCAACCCAGGTTGCCCTGGTATGCTGTTCTTGCAGGTACATACAAACAAGGCTGCTGCTGAGCAATTCGCCGCAGCATACCACCTGGTCGTAATAATAATCAAATTCCCTCACCGGCTTATCATGCAGTAACCATTCAATTTCGGTAAAGAATTCCTTCAGTTTTTTTTCTGCAGCCCGCCAGTTTATTGTTACCAGGTACTTGAGGCTGTTGAGATGCGATTCCTTAATCTGTTCAAATAATGCGAGGGCATCATCCTGCCTGTTATTCCAGAAAGCCTCCACCACTTTTTCAAGGGCATTGGTCGTTTTGCCCATGGCTGATATAACCACCAGCAGTTTATCTTGCTTTCCCGCTGCAATAATTCCGGCTGTGTTTTTAATCCTGTCAATACTGTTTATACTGGCTCCTCCAAATTTATATACCTTCATTTCCTGAATATTATGAATTTTAAATGTTGAATGTATGATGGTTGGGTTTTATGTTGTATTTTATTAAAAAATTCAACATCCATCATATAAAATAGATTTAGATTTGTTGCAAATCTAACTTCGTAAATTGTAAACCTGAAATTGTTTTATGGCTATTAACAGAAAGATACAAACGCTGGATGAATTTACTATTCAGCAGATGCGTGATTTCCCCAAAGCAACCGGTGAATTATCAGGATTGCTAAGAGATATTGGCCTGGCTGCCAAGCGTGTTCATGTGGAAGTGAATAAAGCCGGACTCGTGGATATCCTGGGAGATGCGGGTACCATGAATGTACAGGGTGAGGAAGTGAAAAAGCTGGATGTGTTTGCCAATAACCAGTTTATGGGTGTATTACAGCATGGCATCAGTTGTGCAGGCATTGGCAGTGAAGAGATGGATGATATCGTTGTTTTTGATGATGAAGTAAGTAATAAATCAAAATACGTTTGCCTGTTCGATCCGCTTGATGGAAGCAGTAATATTGACGTGAATGTATCTATCGGAACCATCTTCAGCGTTTTCAGGAGAGTAAGTGAACTGGGAAAACCCGCCACCAGGGAAGATTTCCTGCAGGCAGGCACCCAGCAGGTTGCTGCCGGATATGTTATTTACGGCTCTTCCACCATGCTGGTTTATGCTACGAGGCGTGGCGTAAACGGATTCACACTCGATCAGTCTATTGGTGAGTTTACCCTCAGCCACCCCGATATCAGATGCCCTGATAAGGGTAAGATATATTCGGTTAACCATGGAAATTTTTTCCAGTACGACGAAAAAGTGAAACAGTATATTACTGCTTGCCAGAAAAAGGATAAAAGCAACGGCGGGCCCTATACACAGCGTTATATAGGCAGTATGGTGGCAGATGTGCACCGGAACCTCATCAAAGGAGGTATTTTCATGTACCCCGGCACAACCGATAAGCCAAAAGGAAAACTCAGGTTATTGTATGAGTGCAATCCCTTCGCTTTTATTGTTGAAAAGGCAGGTGGTAAAGCTACAAACGGTGTTATCAGGATATTGGATGTTCAACCAACAGAACTTCACCAGCGAACTCCCTTGTTTATAGGAAGTAAAGGGATGATGGAAGAACTGGAAGGGTATATAAATGGGTGATGTATGGTGTAAGATGTATGATTTTAGATATATGATGTATGATTTATGATTTATGATTTATGATGTGAGTGTATGGTAAACAGCGGATAATTTGAATGAATAGCAGTTAAGATGGCTAATACAATTATTACAGTTAAGGACCTTGTAAAGCACTATGGCAGTTTTAAAGCCGTTAAAGGAATTTCTTTTGATGTATATGAAGGCGAGATTTTCGGTTTGTTAGGCCCCAATGGCGCAGGTAAATCCACCACACTGGAGATTATGGAAACGCTCAGGACCAAAACGAGCGGTACCATTTCAATTGCAGGTTTTGACCTTGATAAGGAACCGGGCGAAATTAAAAAAATCATCGGCGTGCAGTTACAGGCCTCCGGCTTTTATCCCGGTTTAAACCTGGTTGAACTGATCCGTTTGTTTGGCGGTTTATATAACCAGCCGGTGCAACCATTGGAACTACTGAAAAAAGTGAACCTGGAAGAAAAGGCAAAAAGTAAATTCAAAGACCTTAGTGGCGGACAAAAGCAACGGTTTTCCATAGCAACTACGCTTATTAATAAACCTTCCATCATTTTTTTAGATGAACCTACTACCGGCCTCGATCCGCAGGCAAGAAGAAACCTGTGGGACCTGATAAGGGAAATACGAAATAACGGCACTACGGTTATCATCACTACCCATTACATGGATGAAGCTGAGCAGTTGTGCAACCGCATTGCCGTTATTGATGAAGGGAAAATTATAAAACTGGATTCTCCGGATAAAATGATTGATGAATTGCTGGCAGGAGGGTTTAAAAAAACAACACCAGCGAAAGGCGCCAACCTGGAAGATGTTTTTATATATTTAACAGGTCATGCCATGAGGGATGAATAAAGTTCCTTTTATTTGCATTTCAAATTAATAATAAAAATAAAATAATGAGAAAAATACTTTTCAGCCTGACTGTAATGTTATTGTGCGTGTTTGTTGGCAACGGGCAAACAACAAAACCTAAAGCTAAAACACCGGTAAAACAGGCTGCTGCAGCGGCACCCGGAAAACCAACCATGAAAAGCCTGATTGACAGTTTCAGTTATGCAGCCGGGCTAAATATCGCCAGCAATATGAAAGAACAGGGGATATCAGGCATTAATGTTGCCTTGCTGGCAAAAGCGATAGATGATGTATTTAGTAATAAAAAAGTTCAATTAACGCCTGATGTGGCAAATAATTGCCTGCAAACCCAGTTGAGTTTATTCAATGCACAGAAAAATGCAGAAAACGCAAAAAAATCTGCTGCTGAAGTGGCTAAAGGAAAAGCTTACCTGGAAGAGAATAAAAAAAGGGCAGGTGTAATCACGCTTCCCAGTGGTTTGCAATATGAAATCATTAAGGAAGGTGACCCGGCAGGTATAAAACCTTCCGTACAGGATACGGTTGTGGTAAACTATGTTGGTAAACTTATCGATGGAACAGAATTTGACAGCTCAACTAAAAATGGCGGACCGGTAAGTTTCCCAGTTGGTGGTGTTATAAAGGGTTGGATAGAAATACTGCAACTGATGACAAAAGGCGCTCATTGGAAAGTACATATACCAAGCGACCTGGCTTATGGCGACAGGGGAGCTGGCCCAACAATCGGGCCTGGCGCCACATTGATTTTTGATATTATGCTGGAAGACATTAAACCCGCTGCTATACAATAATGGAAGATCCACGGTACCCCATCGGTAAATATGAACCAAAACCATTTGATGAACTGTTGCTGAAAGAATGGCTGCAGGACATTCATGATTTGCCTCAATTACTGGAATATGCCATCACCAACCTGGATGAAGCGCAACTGGATACGCCATACAGGGACGGTGGCTGGACGGTGAAACAACTGGTTCATCATGTGGCAGACAGCCATATGAATGCATATATCCGCTTCAAACTGGGGCTTTCAGAAGATAAACCAATGGTGAAAGCCTATGATGAAAAAGCCTGGGCCGAAATGGTTGATACCAAAACGATTCCGATTAATGTTTCCATTACATTGCTGTTTGCATTGCATAAACGCTGGTATGCGCTATTAACGGGCATAAAGGGAGATGAATGGAACCGGCTCGTGATTCATTCAGAACACAAACGGGAGATGTCGCTCTGGTTCTTATTGGGTATGTACGCCTGGCATAGCAGGCACCATGTGGCCCATATTGTAAAGCTCAGGGAAAAGATGGGTTGGTAAATCAATGTTGACAATTCATAAAGTAAACGATATTTAACTATTACCAAGTGTCACATAAAACTTTACGTTCAGAATACATAAGTAAACACCGGTATTTTACAGCCCGCAACGACAGTTACCAAACCCCCGCCGGTAAAATAGTTGAGCCGTATTTTGTGGTGGAACTGCCAACGAGTGTGGCGGCCATGGCTGTTACAGAGGAAGCTGATGTGATACTCATCAGGCAGTACCGGTATCCTGTAAACGAAGAATTGATAGAAATACCGGGTGGCTTCATTGATGCGGATGAACTGCCGCAGCAGGCCATTGAAAGGGAGTTGCTGGAGGAAACGGGTTATACGTTCTCATCCTTTCATTACCTGGGTGTAACGGTTGCAAACCCGGGGGTTCTCAATAATTACACGCACATGTTTGTGGCATTGGGTGGAAAAAAGACAGCCAAACAATCGCTGGATGATAATGAAGAGATTGAAATCATGCTGAAACCGTTACAGGATGTAAAGACCATGTTGCTTCATAATGAAATAAAACAAAGCATGCACGCCTTATGTATGTTCCATGCTTTCGATTTCCTGGAAAAGCGGGCAGGGTAGTTGTTCACTGGCATCAGTTTGCCAATAAGCCGGTATCCACTTCGGCAACTATAAAAAAACTTCCGCAAACCATTACCGCATCTTTTTTGCCGGCAGCGTTCATGGCAGATCTGATGGCGTCATTCACATCATCAAAACCTTCTCCGTGCAATGAACAGGTTGCTGCCAATTCCATCAATTGCCGGTAAGGCAATGCCCGCGGCAAATGTGCATTGGTAAAATAATACCTGGCGCCTGCAGGAAACAGGGAGAGTATTTTCCGGATATCCTTGTCATGTACAAATCCAAGTATAAAATGCAGGTTGGTTTCCGCGTAATTCAATGAAAGTTGGTGCAGGATTTGCCTGATGCCGTCTTCATTGTGACCAACATCCAGTATTACAGCCGGGTTTTTCCTTAATACATCCCACCTGCCGTACAGGCCCGTTATCTCTTTTACATTTTCCAGTGCTTTGCAAATCTTGTTTTGCTGCAAATGGAAACCTGTGTTATTTAGTATACGTGTTACCGTTAGTACGGTACGCATATTTTTTTCCTGGTAATGGCCTGTTAATCCAAGCTTGTAATCTCTGGTCAGCCCGTTTAATAAATCATGCACTTCCAGGGTTAGGTTTGGGGCTGTGGAGTCGGTAACCGTTACCTGGTAATAGTTATCTGCAATGTGTAATGGCGCATTCTCTTCTTTCGCTTTTGCTTCAAATACTGGAAGTGTCTCCGGTAATGTTTCGCCGATTACCACCGGCGTGTTTTTTTTGATGATGCCTGCCTTTTCAACAGCTATTTCCTGCAGGGTATTACCCAGCATATTCATATGGTCCAGCCCTATATTGGTAATTACCGATAACAGCGGTTTTATCACGTTGGTACTGTCCAGCCTGCCACCGAGGCCTGTCTCTATTACCGCAACATCCACCTGGTTACCGGCAAAATAATCAAATGCCATGGCAACGGTCATTTCAAAAAATGATGGCTGGATAGATTCTGTTATCGCCCTGGTCTTTTCTACAAAATCAACAACAAACGATTCGTCAATCATCAGGCCGTTAATCCGAATACGTTCCCTGAAATCTTTCAGGTGCGGTGATGTGTATAAACCGGTCTTATAGCCTGATTCCTGCAGAATGGCGGCTATCATATGGCTTGTACTGCCCTTTCCGTTTGTGCCGGCTATATGGATGCATTTGAATTTCTGTTCTGGGTTTCCCAGGCTTTTGCATAATGCCTGGGTATTGTGCAGGTCTTTTTTGAATGCTGCCGGGCCAATACGGCTGAACATGGGCAACTGCCTGTACATGTAATCTAATGTTTCCTTATAAGTCACAGGCACAAATATAACGGATACATCAAAGATGCAGGTTCAGAAAAATGAAAGTGGCCGTTAAGTAAGATCCTGGTTTTAATTTTCGTTGAAGTTAAATACAACAGTTACGGTTGATTCCGAATCAGATTTGTCGAAACTGATTTGTGCCAGGTGCCTGATGATGGAGTTGGCATATCGCTGTTCCCTGGATGTAGAGCCTTTCCCGAATCCTGCAAAGGTTCCAACACCCGAAGGTGAAACCTTTACCAGCGCATTTATAACCGCTTTAGGCAGTTCGTCGGTAAAAGAATAGTATTTGATGATTTTCCTGTTTCCTATTACACGCGGGCCTTTGTCAATACGGCCGCCGGGGTTGTTACCATATGAATCTTTATTGCCATCCGGTGAACCGTTGTCGCCTTTACCATTAGGGTTATTGCCCTGGTAACGGTAACCGTTATCCTCCGTTGCGCCATTTCCCTTACCATTCCCGGGGCCATTGTAGGTGAGTTTTGGTTTTTGAGGTTTGGGAGCCGGGGCAGGAGATGGGGTAACGGGTGCAGCAGTCTTTACTTTTGTCGTTTTCTTTTCAGGTTTGTTTACAGGAGCAGCATCCGCTTCCGCATTTTCATCGGGTTCTGTTTTTTCTGCAATGGCTTCCCTGGGGGCGGCAGCGGTGGGCTGTATGGCTTCTTCCCTGGTTGGCGAACGGTCACCTTTTATCAGCGGCTGTGTTTCACCAAATCCATCAGCATCATTGCCCAGGTTTATTTCTATCAGGTCCTGTACAACCGGCATGGTTGGCGGCATCACTTTCCAGCTGATCAGTATGAAAAGTAACAGCAAGGTACCGCAGATGACAGCCGTATATAAAAATGCTTTTTTATTTTTTTCTGATTCAAATTCTTTGGTCATGGCCTGAAGATTAAGCGATATAAAGTTATCTGATAATCACCTAAAAAAGATGCCAGTCAAGGCATTTTGCACAAGAGGTGCTGTAATTTTAACATATTAGCTGAACGAAAGCGGGTTCATCATTGTATCCTGGAGCCAAAAAGCATGCTTCCGATACGCACCATGGTGCTTCCCTCATTAATGGCCAAACCATAATCTGCACTCATACCCATCGAAAGAACAGCGAAAGCATGGGTAGTTCCCTGAAGCATTTTTTTTGAATGGTTGAATAATGATTTCAGTTTTTTAAATTCTGAAATGATCAGGTTATTGTCTTCAGTAAAAGAAGCCATACCCATCAGCCCGTCAATGGAAACATGTGAATAGTTTTCAGGATTTATCAACATTTCAGATAGCAATGCATTCAGTTCGGTTTCATCTAATCCGAACTTTGTTTCTTCTTTTGAAATGTGTACCTGGAGCAGGCAGTGAATCACCTTGTTTAATTTCGCACCCTGTTTATTTATTTCAAGCAAAAGTTTTTTGCTGTCAACGCCATGAATAAGGTGTACAAACGGCGCTATATACTTTACTTTATTTGATTGCAGGTGGCCGATAAAATGCCACCGGATATCTGCAGGAAGGGATTCATGTTTATCCAGTAATTCCTGTACATAGTTTTCACCAAAATCCCGCTGGCCGGCCTCGTAAGCTTCCATGATATCGGAAACCGGTTTTGTTTTGGAAACGGCTACCAGGGTAACATTTTTCAATGCCAGTTCCCGGTTTATCTTTTCATATTTGGAAATCAGAAACGGCATGTAAGGAATTGTCTAAATACGTGAGGTAATAGATATACTTCCGGCAAGCCATAAAAATGCTGAACAAAACATGACCAGTTTGAATATCTATTTTAAAATAGACCGGCTGATCACAATCCGCTGCACTTCGCTGGTGCCTTCATAAATCTGGGTGATTTTGGCATCCCTCATAAGCCTTTCAACATGATATTCCTTAACAAATCCGTATCCGCCGTGAATTTGTACAGCTTCGGTGGTTGTCCACATGGCTGTTTCACTGCTAAACACTTTTGCAATGGAACTGCTGAGGGTATAATCCAGTTTATTGTCTTTTTCCCATGCGGCTTTAAAGCAAAGTAACCGGGCGGCTTCAATGCGGGTAGCCATATCGGCCAGTTTAAACTGGATGATCTGGTGGTTCATGATTTCGGTGCCAAAGGCTTTACGCTCTTTGCTGTATTTTAAAGCCAGTTCATAAGCGCCACTGGCAATGCCCAATGCCTGGGAGGCGATTCCAATCCTGCCACCGGCCAGCGTTTTCATGGCAAATTTGAATCCGAATCCGTCTTCACCTATCCTGTTCTCTTTGGGAACTTTCACATCCGTAAAAAGGATGCTGTGCGTATCACTTCCCCTGATGCCCAATTTATTTTCTTTGGCGCCAACCTCAACACCCGGCCAGTTTTTTTCAACGATGAAAGCGTTTATGCCTTTACTGCCTTTGGCTGGATCTGTTTGTGCAATAACCAGGTAAACACTGGCGCTATTGCCATTGGTTATCCAGTTTTTGGTGCCGTTTAGCAGGTAATAATCACCTTTGTCTTCAGCAGTTGTTTTCTGCGATGTGGCATCACTGCCAGCTTCCGGTTCGCTCAGCAGGAAGGCGCCGATATACAATTCACCGTTCTTTTTTCCCTGGGCAAGCGGGGTAAGGTATTTCTGTTTTTGGGCTTCATTGCCATACTCCTGCAAACCATAACAAACCAGGCTGTTGTTTACACTAACGCAAACGCTTACACTGGCATCCACTTTGCTTATTTCCTCCATGGCCAGCACATAGCTGATGGTATCCATGCCGCTGCCGCCATATTCAGGTTTTACCATCATGCCCATGAAGCCGAGGTCGGCCAGTTTTTCAATCTGCTGTTTCGGGAATTTCTGGTGCTCATCCCTTTCAATAACGCCGGGCAGGCATTCGTTTACTGCAAAATCACGGGCTGCCTGCTGAATCATTAATTGTTCTTCGGTTAGTTGAAACTGCATAAAGTGGTTTTTATTAGGGCACAAAAATAAGCCATGGCGGGTTAGTAATTACTTCCTGTTACATCTTTTTTCAGAACATGACACAAATCATTTTTCAGGAAAGTTACAGGGGTGAAGGGGCGTCAATTTGCCTTTGTAACTTATGTATATTTGCATATCAATCTAACACTGTTGAAATCAGCCACACAAAGCCTCCGGATACAGAAACTGATCGTGCTGGTATCGGTTGTATTGTTTTTGGTTAAGTTGCTGGCCTGGTATATTACCGGCTCTGTTGCTATCCTCACTGATGCGCTGGAAAGTATTGTAAATGTGATAGCCGGTTTCATCGGTCTATACAGCCTCTACATTTCAGCCAAACCACGGGATATTGATCATCCTTACGGGCATGGCAAAGTTGAATTCATTTCGGCTGCCATAGAAGGTACGCTTATTTCTGTTGCCGGACTGTTTATCATTTACGAAGCCATCAGCAACCTGCGTAATCCGCATACATTACAAAAGCTTGATTACGGTATTTTTATGGTAGGAGGTACAGCAATCATTAATTATTTTTCCGGGGCACTATGTGTGCGAACCGGTAAACGTAACAATTCACTGGCATTGATTGCCAGTGGAAAGCACCTGCAATCAGATACGTATACAACAGCAGGCATCATTGCCGGTCTGTTGTTGCTTTTCTTTACTGGTATTGCATGGATAGACAGCGCCGTTGCCATTATCTTCTCTTTTATCATAATTTTTACCGGGTACAAGATCATCCGGAGTTCTATTGCCGGCATCATGGATGAAACAGATATGGACTTACTGAAAAGGATGGTGGAAACACTGGAAAAAAACCGCCATGTGAACTGGGTTGACCTGCATAACCTGCGCATCATCAAATATGGGCCAACCCTTCACCTGGATTGCCATCTTACGGTGCCCTGGTATCTTACAGTGCATGAGGCTCACAAAGAAATTGATGCGCTTTCCAGCCTGGTAAGAAAAGATTATGGCGAATCAGTTGAACTATTTGTTCATTCTGATGGCTGCCTGGATTATTCCTGCAGGATATGCGAAAAAACGGATTGCCCGCAAAGGAAACAGGCTTTCGAAAAGCGCATTCCCTGGACCATGAATAATATTTCAACCAATCATAAACATACCATTGATTCATAAATATGGAAATAACAAAATTTGGCGCCGAATACTGGAACAGCCGCTATAATAAGTCAGAAACCGGCTGGGATATCGGGTCGGTATCAGAACCGCTGAAAGCATACATAGACCAGCTGCCGGATAAAGATATCTCCATACTCATTCCTGGTTGCGGCAACGCTTATGAAGCGGCATATTTATTACAACATGGTTTTACCAACGTAACATTGATAGATATATCAGCCGTTTTGGTGAAGGCCATCAAAGAAAAATTTGCTGCCAGTATTGATAAGCAGTTACATGTAATTGAAGGGGATTTTTTCAAGCTGGATAAGCAGTTTGACCTGGTACTGGAGCAAACATTCTTTTGTGCATTGGATCCTTCACTCAGGGAAGCTTATGTAAGTAAAATGGCGGATATCGTAAAACCGGGTGGTAAACTGGCGGGAGTGTTATTCAATCGCGACTTTGAAGGAGGGCCGCCATTTGGTGGGAATAAAGATGAGTACCTGGCATTATTCTCTGATAAGTTTATTGTAAAAACAATGGAAACCTGTTATAATTCAATTGAACCCAGGAGGGGTAATGAATTATTTGTACTGTTCATAAGAAAATAGTGTGATGATTTATGCCGGTAATGCAGATGTTACCCAGTTAATAAACCAGGTTTATTTGCAACTTCCCGGTAACACTATCCTTCAAACAATTTTGCCACGCCAAATGCCGCCGCCGCCGCAACTGCCCCAATCAGTGTTACGCGTATTGCTCCCCACCATGCATTAACGCCCGTAATACGGCTTTTGAAATAGCCGAAAATGAACAGGCAGATTAATGTAGCAACAACAGAGTATATTAATGCTTCTTCCGAATCGCTGATAAAAAAATAGGGGCTTAAGGGTATGATTCCACCGGCAACATATGAAAGGCCGATATTCAATGCACTTTTTGTTGCCCTTTTCGGATCTGGTTTTTCCAGCCCCAGTTCATATTTCATCATGAAATCTACCCAGCGCTTTTTATCTTTTATTATTTCCGATGTGGCTTTATCCTGCAGGTCTTTGCTAAGCCCGATATTGGCAAAAAATAATTTGGTCTCTTCTATTTCAAGCTGGCGCATATTTTCCACTTCATGATGCTCCCTGTTCACTTCACTTTGATAATGGTCCTGTTCTGTTTTTCCGGATAAATACCCGCCTAAACCCATAGCGATACTACCGGCCGCAATTTCTGCAATTCCGGCAATAACAATGATGCTGCTCTTGTCAACCGCACCGCTTAAACCGGCTGCTAAAGCAAATGGAACCGTTAACCCGTCACTCATACCAATTACTACATCCCTTAAAAAATCGGAACTTTTTAAATGCGTTTCAATATGATCGTGGTGCAGGTGTGTGTCCATAAAAAATATCAGGCTTTTGACATTAGTGTAAAGTTAATTTTCAAAGCTAATAATTTGATAATTATATTATTATCAGAAATACGTAAAACAATGGAAAGCCAATGCAGCATTATATATGAAAAAAATGCCTATATTCGGTTGCATCCAAATCTGGTTTTAACCCGATCGTTGTTTTTTTTTTCATTTCTTTCTATCAAACAAACTGTCAGCATGAAAGTATATACCTCCTTTATAACAGTGATACTGGCTATCTCCTTAATCATCCTTTCCTGCCGCAAAGACATGAATGAGGGGAATAATATGCAGGGTGATTTTCCCGATCTGTCAACGAAAGTGAGTTCCTCCGTTTCCGGTTTTGTAACAAATGAACAGGATGAACCTGTCTATGGCGCCACTGTAAAAGCCGGGGCAGGTATCACTAAAACGGATAAATATGGTTTTTTCCAATTTAATGATGTGATGGTTGTAAAAGAGGCTGCTGTAATTTCGGTGGAATATAGCGGGTATTTTAATGCAATCAAGACCTATGCGGTTACAGAGGGCAAGCCGGCATTCTTCAGGATAAAACTATTGCCCAAAACCATCGCCGGCACCATCGAATCGGTTTCTGGCGGTACAGTTTCCCTGCAAAATGGGTTAAGCATATCATTTCCTGCCAATGCCGTTAAGGATGTTGCTACCGGTTTATTGTATAATGGAACGGTGAAGGTTGCTGCACAATGGTTAGATCCAACTTCTGCTGAACTCAATAACATCATGCCCGGCGACCTGCGTGGTATCAATACCCGCGGGTCAATGGATTTACTCACTACTTATGGAATGGCGGCAGTAGAAATAACAGGTTCGGGCGGCGAATCCCTGAAAATTATTGACGGGAAAAAAGCTGAAATGAGTTTTCCCATTCCTGCAACCATACTTGCAACTGCACCGGCTACCATTCCTTTATGGTATTTTGACGAACAAAAAGGGCTTTGGAAAGAAGAAGGTATTGCAACTAAAACGGGTGATAAATATATAGGCGAAGTATCTCATTTTTCATTTTGGAATTGTGATGTACCGAATAGTTACGTTCCATTTTCTTGTATTATAACTGATAGCATTAACCGCCCCTTACCAAATATGATGGTTAAAATCTCTGTGCTGTCTAATTTACAAAATTCAACCTGGGGATATACCAATGAGGAAGGTTTTGTTTCCGGGTTTGTACCAGATAATGAAACATTAAAGCTTGAAGTGTTGAATGCAGGTATTTGCGGTAATACATTATTACTATATTCACAAAATTTCACTACTACCAATATTGCTTATGCGGCTGGTATTATCAATATTACAGGTATAGGTAATAATGTTATAGTAGCAAACATTAAAGGGAAGGTTATTGATTGTAATAATAACCCTGTTACGAATGGGTATATTATCTTAAAAGTTGATAATCATTATTACAGGTATTATTTAAACACTACCGGAGAATATAATATCACAAGAATAATATGTAATAACGCTATGCAGTCTGAACTATTTGCGGTAGATATTTCTAGCATGAAGCAAAGTGAAACAATAGGACAAGTAATGCATACAGGAACTAATATAATACCAGATATGCAGGCATGTAGTTTATTGTCAAATTATTTTGATGCCAGGTATTCCATGAACGGATTTCACAATCGGGTGCCCTATAATTTCCCTTATATTGGTGTTGAAATGCACTTGGTTGGAATAGGAGCCAATGATTTTGCTTTTTATTGGCCAGACGCCAGTTCTGATGGACATCCGATAGGAATTGGGCCCAATAACCAACTCAGTTGGTATGGCCCAAATATTTCTCCTGTTATAAAATTCAGTAATGGTTCAAATGAAATTGCGGATGTATATAATTTGGGAGGTCCAACTCCGGTAAATCTATATAGTGGTTCAATCCAAACACATAATTATTATGATTCTGTATCAAGAAAAATATACGTTGCCTGGCAATTCAATAATGATACCGGAAGAGCTTTCTTCGATACAC
>CALKVC010000173.1 GCA_937996595.1 uncultured Chitinophagaceae bacterium | reverse complement strand
GATCTTCGCATGAACGCACAAGGTAGAAATCAAACCAATGTTTGGTCCTTCAGGTGTTTCAATTGTACAAAGACGACCGTAGTGAGAATAGTGTACGTCACGAACCTCGAAGCCTGCCCGTTCCCTGCTTAAACCACCGGGCCCGAGTGCGGAGATACGGCGTTTATGCGTGATCTCGCTCAATGGGTTTGTCTGGTCGAGGAACTGCGACAACTGGCTGGTTCCAAAGAATGAATTGATTACAGAAGATAAGGTCCTGGCGTTGATCAGGTCAACCGGCGTAAACACTTCATTATCCCTTACGTTCATACGTTCCCGTATGGTACGTGCCATACGTGCCAGGCCTACACCGAACTGGGCATATAATTGTTCGCCCACGGTGCGTACACGGCGGTTGCTCAGGTGATCGATATCATCCACTTCGCTTTTACCATTGGTAAGCTGTACCAGGGTTTTAATGATGGCGATGATATCGTCTTTGGTAAGTACTTTTTTCTCGATAGGGAAATTAAGTCCCAGCCTGCGGTTGATCTTGTAACGGCCAACTTCGCCCAGGTCGTAACGCTTATCGGAGAAGAATAATTTATCGATGATGCCGCGGGCCGTTTCGTCATCCGGTGCATCGGCGCCACGTAATTGTTTGTAAATATGCTGTACCGCTTCCAGTTCGCTGTTAGAGGTATCTTTATTAAGGGTATTGTAAATGATTGCGTAATCGCCGCTCACTTCTTCTTTCTGGATGAACACGCTCTTCACTTCCATTTCCAGGATCATGGCAATGTTTGTTTCATCGAGGATGGAATCCCTTTCCAGGATGATCTCGTTCCTTTCGATAGAAACAACCTCACCGGTATCTTCATCCACAAAATCTTCCACCCAGGTGCGGAGTACACGGGCGGCCAGGCGTTTGCCGATATTTTTTTCCAGTGTTTTCTTGTCTGCCTTCACTTCGTCTGCCATACCGAACAGTTCCAGGATATCCTTATCGGTTTCAAACCCGATGGAACGCAATAAAGTGGTAACCGGGAATTTCTTCTTCCGGTCGATGTAGGCAAACATTACATTGTTGATGTCTGTGGCAAATTCCATCCAGGCGCCTTTGAAAGGTATCACCCTGGCAGAATATATCTTGGTTCCGTTGGGATGTATGGATTGCCCGAAGAAAACGCCCGGTGAACGGTGCAACTGGCTAACCACTACCCTTTCGGCCCCATTGATCACAAAGGTTCCCCTCGGTGTCATGTATGGGATATTTCCCAGGAACACGTCCTGTACAATTGTCTGGAAATCTACGTGCTCTTCATCGTTACAGCTAAGGCGGAGCTTGGCTTTTAACGGAACGGCGTAGGTAAGTCCCCTTTCAATACATTCGTCAATGGAATAACGGGGAGGGTCTACGAAGTAATCCAGGAATTCCAGCACAAAGATGTTGCGGGTATCAGTAATCGGGAAATTTTCCTTGAATACGCGAAACAGCCCTTCCACATTACGTTTATCGGGTGTTGTTTCTAGCTGGAAAAAGTCTTTGAACGATTGAATCTGGATTCCGAGCAAATCGGGGGTCTCTGCCAGGAATTCAACTTTTCCGAAATTGATACGCTGAGCAGGATTTGATTTAGTTGCAGACATATTGTAATTAAAACGTTTTAGTGTGCGAAGGCCTTTTAATACTGGGTTTCACGGTATTCTTGTGCCTAACAGGCAGACGAATGCCACTAACCCTAAATTAAAGGAGGGCAAAGGTACGGAAAAGTCTTTGTATTATTTCAGGAAATACCTGAAATTTTATAGATTGGTTTGGTTTTTGTAGAAACGGCCGGTTTTACCTGTACGAGCCATGAAAACAGGCTGTAAAACACATAAAAAAGCCGGAGATAAGTCTCCGGCTGTTATTGTCAGTATTTTAACGGTAATTAAGCAACTTCTACTTCAGCGCCAGCTTCAGTCAGCTTCGCTTTCAGGTCTTCTGCAGTTGCTTTGTCAACACCTTCCTTAACTGGTTTTGGTGCACCATCAACCAGGTCTTTTGCTTCTTTAAGCCCTAAACCGGTTAATTCCTTAACGATTTTTACAACCGCCAGTTTGTTGGCGCCACCGCTCTTCAGGATTACATTGAAAGATGTTTTTTCTTCAGCGGCTGCCGGGCCATCGCCACCTGCGCTAACCACTACTGCTGCTGCAGCCGGTTCGATGCCGTATTCTGATTTTAAGAATTCAGCTAATTCCTGAACTTCTTTTACTGTTAAACCTACCAGGTTTTCTGCTAATGCTTTTACGTCTGCCATAATGTTTGATTTTTTCCGGCTTCATATCCACCAGGGGCGAATCCGTCGGAGTGTTTAAAAAAATTTGTTTATGCCGTTTTTTACCACCTGGCCAGGTGTGATTGTTTACATTAATTATTAAGCGGTTGCTTCCGGTGCATCTGCTGCCGGTGTATCGGTAGCCGGTGCTTCTGCAGCAGGAGTTTCCGTTGCCGGTGTTGCCGTAGCTGCTTCAACTGCCGGTGCTTCCGCCACTGGTGCTTCTGTAGCTGCTTCAACTGCCGGTGCTACTGCCACTGGTGCTTCTGTAGCTGCCTCAACTGCAGGTGCTTCTGCCACTGCAGCTTCCGCTTTTGACGCGTTATCCTTGTTCTGCAAAGCGCCCAGTACACGTTGTATTGGAGACTGCAGCAAGCCGATGATTTCGCCAATGAGTTCATTCTTGGTTTTGATCTGTGTAAGCGCTTTCAATTGGTTGTCGCCTACAAATACATCACCATTAATAAAAGCTGCTTTTAATACAGGCCTTTCATTGTTGTTCTCTTTACGGAAACTGCTGATGATCATAGCCGGATCTTTTGGATTCTCACTGAAAAGCAACGCGGTTACTTTATGTAAAGAATCGTACACACCGGCATATTTTTCATTGTCGATGCTTTCCAGCGCCTTTTTGATCAGCGTGTTTTTTGCCACTTTCATTTCTACCTGCTTGCTGAAGCAATGGCTGCGCAATTTACCAACCTGGGCCACGGTAAGGCTTTCGGTATCGGTAATGTAGAAATTATTATACTGAGAGAATTTGCCTTTCAGCAATTCTATCACTTCATTTTTTTCCTGTTTTGTCATAACAATTATTTTTATCCCTGTCTTGAAAGAAAGGGCAATTCAGATTTAGTTTTGAACAGATTTTGTGTCAACCATAATGCCCGGGCTCATGGTACTGGCCATGCTCACACCTTTCAGGTAAGTACCTTTTGATGTAGATGGTTTTAACTTGATGATGGCATTGATGAACTCCTGGCAGTTTTCAGCAATTTTTTCCGGAGCAAAGCTGATACGGCCCACTGAAGCGTGTATGATACCAACTTTATCTACTTTAAATGCGATTTTACCGCCTTTGAGGTCATTCACCGCTCCGGCCACATCATTGGTTACGGTACCGGTTTTAGGATTTGGCATCAGGTTACGAGGACCTAATACTTTACCCAGTTTACCAATTTTAGGCATTACAGAAGGTGTGGCTACGATCACGTCGATATCTGTCCAGCCACCATCTATTTTAGCAACGTATTCATCTAAGCCTACATAGTCAGCACCAGCAGCTGTTGCTTCTGCTTCTTTTTCAGGTGTGCATAATACCAATACTTTTTTAGTTTTACCAGTACCATGTGGTAATGATACAGTACCTCTGATGGCCTGATCTGCCTTTTTAGGATCAACACCTAAACGAACATGTATATCTACAGAACTGTCAAATTTAGTACAGTTGATATCTTTCATCATTTTAGAAGCTTCTTCAAGACTATATATTTTAGCAGTGTCAAATTTTGTTTGCGCTACTTTTCTTTTTTTATTCAATTTCATTGTGTTACTATTTTGTTGCTAAAAATTAATTTTCCCATGGCGCAGTACCATCTACAGTTAAACCCATACTGCGTGCAGTACCGGCTACCATGCTCATAGCGCTGTGGAGTGTGAAACAATTCAAATCGGGCATTTTGTCTTTTGCGATTTCCTCAACTTGTTCCCAAGTTACTTTACCTACTTTGTTACGATTAGGTTCTTTAGAACCATTTTTCACTTTAGCAAGTTCCATCAGCT
>CALKVC010000172.1 GCA_937996595.1 uncultured Chitinophagaceae bacterium | reverse complement strand
CCGATCTCAACCTGTTCTGTTATAATATGTTCATTCGACCTTCTGAAAAACACCTGGAAAATTTCAACCCGGAGTGGCATATCATACAGGCACCGGGTTTTAAAGCGAACCCGGCAGTAGACGGAACCGCAGCTGAAAATTTTGCCATGCTTAGTTTCAAACATAAAACCATCATTATTGGAGGTACAGGTTATACCGGTGAAATGAAGAAAGGGATTTTTACCATGCTTAACTATACATTACCGCAACATAACAATGTATTAAGCATGCATTGCAGTGCCAATATGGGCAAAGACGGTGATACTGCTATCTTTTTCGGACTGAGCGGAACCGGAAAAACAACGTTGAGTGCAGACCCTAACCGGTTACTGATAGGTGATGACGAACATGGATGGACAGGAGATTCGGTTTTTAATTTTGAAGGTGGCTGTTATGCCAAAACAATCGACCTTAGCGAAGAAAAAGAACCTGAAATATATAATGCCATCAGGCCTGGTGCATTGGTTGAAAATGTAACTTTTTACCCCGGAACGAATAAAATTGATTTCAGCAGCAAGGCCATTACGGAAAACACCCGGGTAAGTTATCCGTTAACGTTCATCAGCAATGCGCTGGAACCATCAATCGGACAAACCCCAAAAAATATCTTTTTCCTTACTGCCGATGCATACGGCATACTGCCACCGGTGAGTAAGTTAACACCCGGACAGGCTATGTACCAGTTTATCAGCGGTTATACGGCAAAAGTTGCCGGAACAGAGGCAGGTGTGAATGAACCTACTTCTACATTCAGCGCCTGTTTTGGAGCGCCTTTCCTGCCACTTCACCCGGGAAAATATGCAGAAATGCTGGGTAAGAAGATGAAAGAACACCAGGTGAATGTATGGATGATAAATACTGGCTGGAGCGGTGGCCCTTATGGAGTTGGACAACGGATGAAACTGCCGTACACGAGGGCGATGATATCTGCGGCCCTGGAAGGCAAACTGGATAATGTACCATTTGAAGCGCACCCGGTATTCGGTATGCTGATGCCGGTAGAGTGCCCGGGCGTTCCTTCAGAAGTGCTGAACCCACGCAATACCTGGAAAGATAAAGAGCAATATGATGTGAAAGCGAAGCAACTGGCAGCTGAATTTATCAGCAATTTTGAAAAATATGCATCCGGTGTATCGGAGGAAATTTTACAGGCTGCTCCGGCAATTTAATACCTATACTGACTGTATAAAATATGCCCCGGTAAATGCCGGGGCATATTCTTTTAAACTTTTTTCAAAGCGCTATTCCGTTTCACAGTTTAGTGAGCCTAAGTAACCTTCCAACCTGAGAAAACCCATGCTAATATTATAATTGTAAAAAATATTAAAACTGCATTTCAGGAATATCTCCTTCAATAATCAACCTGCCGGCCGTTTTAGATTTAATTTCCTCCACCGTTACACCCGGGGCCCTCTCCAGCAGTTTGAAACCGGCTGCGGTGATATCCATAACTGCAAGATCACTAACAATCTTTTTCACACATTTTACACCGGTGAGCGGCAGACTGCAAGCGGGCAGCAATTTACTTTCACCTTTTGGGTTTGTATGCATCATGGCAACGATAATGTTTTTTGCACTGGCAACCAGGTCCATTGCCCCTCCCATGCCTTTGACCATCTTTCCCGGAATCTTCCAGTTAGCAATATCACCGGTATCGCTTACTTCCATAGCACCTAATACCGTAAGGTCTACTTTGCCTGAACGTATCATTCCAAAACTAAGGGCGCTGTCGAAAAAAGATGATCCGGGTAAAGTAGTTATTGTTTGTTTACCGGCATTTATCAGGTCTGCATCTTCTTTCCCTTCTTCCGGGAATGGCCCCATACCCAATAATCCGTTTTCGCTTTGCAGTACAACATTTATCCCATCAGGAATATAATTGGCAACCAGGGTTGGGATACCTATACCCAGGTTTACATAATATCCGTCTTTCAATTCTTTAGCAATCCTTTGAGCAATCTGGTATTTATCAAGTGCCATTATGATTCTTTAAAATGGTAAATTAATATTGATGCTTTTCATTCAGGATTTATGTTTCTGAACGGTTCTTTGTTCAATCCTTTTCTCATAATCCTTTCCCTGGAAAATGCGGTGTACAAAAATTCCGGGTGTATGAATTTGGTTTGGGTCCAGTTCACCTGCGGGAACCAGTTCTTCCACTTCAGCAATGGTTACTTTTCCAGCCATAGCCATCAGCGGGTTAAAGTTCCTGGCAGTATCTTTAAATACAAGGTTCCCGTGTGTATCACCTTTCCATGCTTTTACTATAGCAAAATCTGCTTCAAAGGCATATTCCAGCAGGTAATCCTTACCGTTAAAATTTCTTATTTCTTTCCCGGCGGCCACTTCTGTGCCAACGCCTGCAGGTGTAAAAACAGCCGGCATCCCATATCCCGCAGCCAGGCATCGCGTTGCCAGTGTGCCCTGGGGAACGAGTTCCACTTCCAGTTCGCCGCTTAGCAACTGCCTTTCAAATTCAGCATTCTCGCCAACATAGGATGAGATCATTTTTTTCACCTGCTTCTGTTTAAGCATCAGGCCGATACCAAAATCATCCACCCCGGCATTATTGGAAATACAGGTAAGGTTTTTCACGCCTTTCTCAACCAGCGCAGCAATACAATTTTCCGGTATCCCGCATAAGCCGAACCCGCCAAGCATCAGTACATTACCATCTGCAATATCTGCAATTGCCTGGCCGGCGTTTTCATAAACCTTGTTCATACTATACGTTTAAATTTTTTTAATCTCCTTCTGTAATGGCTGTTTCTTTTCCTTTTCTCTTTTCTTCCTGGCCAAAATACTGTCAATCATTTTCGTCATCAGGTCTTTATGATTGGAATAATAGATGTAACTTTTATAGAACTCATCTTTTGTTACATGATGCAGTTTAAAGATCTTTTCCTGGAGCTGCAGGTTTTCGATGGCTTCGCTGCGCAGGCTGTCGCGCTTTGCAAAATAACTGCTGTATACTTCCGCCCTTGTAAAATCCCAGAAAAGGTCCTGCATCTTAGCCGGTTTCAAAATACCTTCCGGCACATCTTCCTTACGGCCACAAGAACTTAGGAGAACCAGCATCAACAGTGGTGCAAAACGTATCATTTCAGCTCTTCTTTATATTTGCCTGCATTGGTCAGGTCAAGCTTGGGCAATAATTCCAGGGCTCTTGCCTTTTCAGGCGGTGTTGCTTTGGAAAATACCTTTACCAGTTCTGTTGCCTTTCCCTGGAAAAAGAACTGTGTGATCATCTTATTCGGGTTTTCGGTATTGAAGTTGTCGAGGAGGTTGAGCACATTGAGCAGTTCTGACCTGGCCCCTTTTTCATCTTCATACATCTTATCCATTACCAGCCTGTAATAATTATAATAAACATCGTGCATGATGGCAAACCTGCTATTGGAAATATTCTCCACAAGCCAGTAGCGGTTACGGATACCGTCAAATGCCTTCCAGCCGGCAATATTCCTCCCATCCGGTGCATTATTCACCACATTCTGTGCTTTCTGGAAAAAGATCTCACCGCCTTTTGGTGAAAATGAATCAGCATCAAAGCCGATTACCAAGTAAGCATAATAGGCGAATACGGCTGTAAGGTTAGACGCCAGCGGGTCGGTACCGGTTACCCGGTTCTCATTAAAATCCAATTGCTGGAATTCAATGTATTTAAACGTAACATCGTCATCTTTAAAGTTGATGATCGGCGACAGGTAACTGCTGTTGAACACCGGCCTGGCCGCCTGGATGGTGAGAGAAGCCTTATATACATTTGTTTCAGAAGTTGATTCCAGGTTTAACAGGAAATTGCATTCAATCCGCTCATTGGGTGCATAGGTATCGGAAGACCATTTCCTGTTATTCAGAAAATTATTGAGCGCAGTTTGCAGGGTAAGAAAAGTATTCCGGTTAACATTATTGCTTACACGGGTTGTAACAACGGTAACCCTTGCATTCAGTTCCTGTGCATTAGCCACGCTGCTGATTACCAACAACAGCAGTAAACATTTTATTCTACGCATTTGAAATTTTTAAAATGGTATTCACGATATCCGCAGCAATGGCCTGCTTCGGTTTTGTATCAAAATGATATTCATTCCCTGTTTTATCAAAAATACAGATTTTGTTAGTGTTGTGGCCAAATCCTGCACCGGTGTCATTCAGGGAGTTCAGCACAATCATATCCGCATTTTTTGACTGTAGTTTTTTTAATGCATTCGCTTTTTCATCATTTGTTTCCAATGCAAACCCAGCCAGGAACTGCCCGGGTTTCTTTTTAGCCCCAAGCGTTTTCAGAATATCAGCCGTTTTTTGCAATACCAGGCTAAGTGTACCCGAATCTTTTTTTATTTTTTCTCCGGCCGGCTCTGCAATTGTATAATCGGCTACGGCAGCACTCATAACGGCAATATTTGTTTCCGGGAAAATACGCATGCATGCCTCGTACATTTCAGCGGCCGTATTTACTTTTACAATCGGGTAATTGCCGGTCAATGGTTGTGTAACAGGCCCTGTAACCAATGTTACTTCAGCACCGCGCCGATGAAACTCATCTGCCAGAGCTATTCCCATCTTTCCGGATGAATGATTGCCGATAAATCGCACCGGATCTATTGGTTCATACGTAGGCCCGGCTGTTACCAGCACTTTTTTTCCCGTTAACTGCCTGCCCTTAAAAAAAAAATCCTTCAGCCATTCCAGGATTTGTTCGGGTTCTGCCATTCTACCGGGACCTGTAAGTCCGCTGGCCAGTTCACCATGACCAACCGGAACCAGGTGATTTCCAAAAGAAACGATTTTGCTGATATTCGCTTTTGTGGAAGGATGTAACCACATATCTTCATCCATGGCCGGCGCAGCCATTACCGGGCATGTTGCCGACAAATACACTGCCATCAGCAGGTTATCGCAAATTCCATTAGCCATTTTCCCCAGGGTATTACAACTTAGCGGGGCAATCAGCATTACATCCGCCCATCGGCCGAGCATTACGTGGTTTGCCCATGAGCTGTTATGTGATAGCTCAGTAAGCACTTCATTTTTTGATAAGGTAGACAGGGTGAGCGGTGTGATAAAACCGGCGGCTGCAGGGGTCATAACCACTTTTACTTCTGCGCCTGCTTTAACCAGTAACCTTACCAGCATGGCCGCTTTATATGCAGCTATGCTTCCTGTAATTCCCAATAATATTTTTTTTCCTGTCAGCATAAAAAAATCCCGCCGGTAATGGCGAGATTAAAATTATAACTTCTATTCTAAAAGAAGATGTAAAAATAAAAATTCATCCGCATCAACTGAATAAATCCTCGTCATTCTTGCGGAAATAAACCTTATCATCCAGGAATTCTGCTGTTGCCAGCAATGCCGGGTTTGGCATACGCTCATAGGCCCTGGATATTTCAATTTGCTCCTTATTCTCGTGGATCTCCTCCAGGCTGTCGGTATGGCTTGCAAATTCTTCCAGCTTATTATGAAGCTCTTCTTTGATAGTAATGTTTATCTGGTTCGCCCTTTTTGCAATAATAGCGATAGACTCATATACATTACCTGTCTTTTCTTTCAGGTCAGAAAGTTTTTTTGGTTCTACCACACTATTTGTACTAGCGCTTAGCTGACGACGTAATTTGCTCATTTTTTATTTCTTTAATGTGATTTTTACTTAAATTATAATATTCTTCTGCGTCTTTCAGCAGTTTACTATCCGGGTAACGATCGGCAAAATCCTCATATTCTGTCATCACTTTTTCATACCGTTCTTCCTGCTTTTCCGGTATACTCAGTTTTGCAAAGCGGTAGTAAGACCTTACAATCATCAATTTATACTCATCCCCTTTTGCCGATTCAGGATAATTATTAAGCAGGTTTGCAAATGCAATGGCTGCTGCCCTGTACTGGCTAAGGTTATAATATAATTTGGCGCCCCTGTATTCTTTCACCTCCAGTTTTGCCCTTGATAAATCTATTATTTCCGTAGCATCCTTTATGCGTGGAGATCCGGGATGTGTATTGATGAATGTCTGCATCATACCCATCGCTTTTACCGTATTCACCTGTTCAAGATCAATCTTGGGAGATTGCTTATAAAAGCAATATGCCCTCATATAATCAACTTCTTCGGCACGGCTGCTGTTTGGAAAAACTTCCAGGTATCCTTTAAAGAGGTTTTCAGCATCCCGGTACAAATCCATATAATAGAAACAATAGGCGTATTTATAATAAAGATCTTCAAATTTCTGTGTTCCTTTAAATGCAGGGAACAGTTCTTCATATAACTGGTTAGCCAGCCTGTATTTCTTTTTGGCATAAAACTCATCCGCTTTTGCCAGCTTGTAATCATAATCCTTGCTTTTCTGAATCTTATTCATGTTATTACATGATGCAATAACCAAAACAAGCAGGAAAACAGGGAAAACCCTTTTAAGTATATGCATAAAGAAGTGCAAAATTAATAGATTTTTTTCAAATATGCCGGTAAATACATAAATAGCCAAAAAAGGCGTGTTAAGTTATATATAAAGCATGGTAATATTAAATCTGCCGGGAAGTAAATGGTGCCGGGAAGTCGGGAAGATAATTTGTATGTAATTTTTTTATTATATTTTATTTTTTTTTAATAATCCTTATGTGCTTTACTTCTTATGAAAAATACAAACATATAAATGCTCATCTATCTTAATTCATTTATATGCCTTTTTTATTCAAGCCAAAATTTTAATAAGAACCTTCCCTGTAACACTACAATAGTTAACAGATTACAATAAAACTGAAAAGTAAAAAAAAAGAACCTTTCCGTTTTCCCGGCAATAAAAAAAATTACGTCCTTCCCGGCAACAAATCTTCCCGTCTTCCCGGCAATAAGAAAAGCCCTCCCAAAAATGGGAGGGCTTAATCATTGAGCAAAAAGTGGAATTAAAACTTATTTTAGTTTGACTTGATGTCAATTGTATTCTTGTCGCCGCCACCAACTTCGCAGTTAGTAGTAATCCTGTCTGCGCTGATACCTTCCCTTTCTACCAGGTACATTTTTGCAGCCTCAACCCTTTTCTGGCAAACAGCCTGAGATGCTTTTGAAGCTTCAGGATATCCATTGATATTGATATTGCAATTAGGATTTGCTTTCATTTTAGCAGCAACAGTAGCCAGCATCGCTTTGGCATCGCTGCCCAGGGTAGAACCGTTTCCTTTAAATGTAAGGCTTGGGTAATCTGAAGGGCATGGAGGAGCCTGGTTCAGTGCAGCCGCATCAGCTAATTTTTTGCAGCATTCCGGTTCCGGGCATTTACCAACACCATCAGCATCTACAGGCTGGCACTCTGTTGGAGTAATCAGTTGCTTGTCTTTGCAATCAGGTATACCATCGCCATCTGTATCTTTGGTTACACCATGTGTATCAACAGGGCAACCGGCAGGTGTATTTGGCTCACGGTCCAGTGCATCAAGAACACCGTCGCCATCAGCATCATCATAAGTTGGTTTAGGCAGTTTGATATGCCTTGGGTTGTTCAGTTCGCTGTAAGCATAATCCAATGGATTCAGCCACCACAATGGTTCAACAGATTTGGCACCCAGGTTAAAGTTTAATCCCAGTGACAAATAGTTGTATGAATCAAAATCATCTGTATTGCTCGCATCGCCATAAGCATGTTCTGCCCAACGCTGGCCATCCAGTAAATCGTCTTTAACAAACGTGTGACGGTTTTCTAAAGCCAGATTGATCCTTTTTCCAAGTTTGAAAGCAACACCCACAATTACAGTTCCGGAAGGCTTCAGTGTATTATCTCCAATTTTCGGGCGACGCTCACCATTATCTTCCGCTTTGGTTTCATATGAATCATCCATCACATCTTTCAGTGCTTTCCTTACATCTTTACGAGTTTTGTAAACGGTTCCGTACTGGTTGTAAATATTCCTGAATTCAGTAGCATAATTGTTACCGTTGTCATTAAGTGCATTTACTTTAACCTGGTAAATGGTTGCACCAATACCACCGCCACCATAAATTACAAAGCCGGTTTTTTGTTTATGAAAACGTACATTGTTCAATGTAACAATACCTTGTAAACTGAGGTCCTGTACATGAGATTTATAACTGTAGTACACAACATCAGGAGCAGTTCCCAGCGGGTTTCCATCAATTCCGTCACTGTATACAATCGGGCCTGCAGAAGAACGTACAGGAGCGAAATATCCTTTGTATGCAGGGTTTTTAGCAAAATTTTCGGAAGCAAGCCAACTTAATCCTTTTCCGGTACCATTGATGTATTGCAAGCGCATAGAGAAAACATAACCAAATGCTTTCCTTACATGAACACCAAAACCTAAGGTTGGAAATTTGATGGGTACATCTCCACTTATCATTAAAGTACCAACAGAAGCACCTACTTCCCACATGTTACGAGGCTTTGCAGGGAAATTGTAAGTGTTATTCCAGAATTCATTGTGCTGAGGCAAATTCCTTTTGGAAATAACTGTTGAGTCTTTTACGTCATATCCACTCCCCATCTGGGCATACAGCCCCGAAACAAGGGTAGTGCATATGATCAGTAATAATAGTTTTAACTTTTTGCTTTCCATAACTTAATGATTGATAGATTTCTAAAATACGAGTTGATTAAATGCAAATTTATCGAATGCACATGAAATACCAAATTTTTTTAGGTTTTATTTATATTACCGGATTTCGGAAATAACCCGAAATGTTGTATTTACTAAAGCTTTGACCACAAACTGTTTGGAACGGATTTTCGCCAATAATCATATTTAAATCAGCCAGGTTGCCCGATACCTGTCCGGCATCCCGAATAAAATAATTTGATTACGGTTTTTACTGGCTTAAATTGCCGTTTTTTTGATGGATTTTGTAAAAAACATAATAGGCAAAGAATTAAGCACTTTTGAAAAGAAGTTTGAGGATGCCGTACGCAGTAATACGCCCATGCTGGACCGTATTTTGAAGTATATCATCAAGCGTAAGGGCAAACAGATGAGGCCGATGTTCGTATTTTTAAGTGCAAAACTGATAGGCGAAGTGAATGAAAGTACCTACCGGGCAGCCGCCCTGGTTGAACTCCTGCATACCGCTACCCTTGTTCACGATGATGTGGTAGATGAATCAATGGAAAGAAGGGGGTTTTTCTCCATCAATGCCATCTGGAAAAATAAGATTGCCGTTCTTGTTGGCGATTACCTGCTGTCAAAAGGGCTCCTGCTGTCTACCTCCCATGATGATTTTATGCACCTGCATATTCTAACGGATGCCGTAAGACAAATGAGTGAAGGCGAATTACTTCAGATTGAAAAGTCACGCAAACTGAACCTGGATGAAGATGTCTATTTTGAAATCATCCGGAATAAGACTGCCTCCCTATTGTCTTCCGCTTGTGCCGTTGGTGCATACAGTACCGGGAAAGATGAGAAAAAGACAGAATTGATGCGGGTTTTCGGGCAAAAAGTGGGCATCGCATTCCAGATAAAAGACGACCTGTTCGATTATGGCAAAGAAGATGTTGGCAAACCCACCGGCAACGATATCCGGGAAAAAAAACTGACCCTTCCGCTGATATATACTCTCAATAATACAGATAAAGCTACCCGCCGGAAGCTGATATATATGCTGAAGAATGAAAATAAAAATAAAGAAAGTATAAACTTTATTATTGATAATGTGGTTGCAGCAGGCGGAATCCGTTACGCAGAAACTAAAATGAATTCATACCGGGACGAAGCACTTGAAATATTGCATAGTTTTGACCCATCTCCGGTAAGGGACGCACTAGAAGAACTGGTGCGCTTTACCACAGACAGAAAATACTGACGGTTTTTGGAAAAAAGATGGAATATATTGCCCTGCGATAAAGTAAAAGCTGAAAAGCTCAGGCAGTCGCTGGGTATCAGCCAAACCATCTGCAACATACTGGTACAAAGGGGAATTGAAACATATGATGAAGCCCGTAACTATTTCCGCCCGCAACTTGACCAGTTGCATTCCCCCTGGCTGATGAAAGGCATGAAAGAGGCAGTGGAGCGTATACACATTGCCGTTACTTCCCGGGAAAAAATACTAATATTCGGCGATTACGATGTGGATGGAACCACTTCCGTAGCACTAGTATACCATTTTTTCAAAAGAATCTATCCGAACATCGATTTCTATATTCCTAATCGCTACAAAGAAGGTTACGGAATTTCTAAACTGGGTATAGATTATGCTGCAGAAAATGGCTTTTCATTAATTATTGCGCTCGACTGTGGTATAAAATCAATCGCTGAAATTGATTATGCCAAAGAAAAAGGCATAGACTTC
>CALKVC010000171.1 GCA_937996595.1 uncultured Chitinophagaceae bacterium | reverse complement strand
CTGGGCAACTGTAGGTTACTTAATCCTGTAATGGCATGCCCGGAAGTACATCCGCCGGCATACCGTGAACCGAAACCAACCATCAATCCTCCGGCAGCCAGTATAAGGAACCCTTTCAGGGAAAATACGGCTTCCATACTAAATATTTCCACGGGTTGTAAGGATACAGGAGCTGATATGCCGAGCTTTGCCATATCCTGGATAGTAGATTGGGAAATCTGAACAGCCGGGTTTTCCGGTGACATAAATTCGTAAGCAATAAAACCACCAATGATGGCCCCAACCAGGAATACCAGGTTCCAGGTTTGTGTTTTCCAGTTAAAGTCGAAAAATTTTGCTTTCTTACCTAAACCTGTAGCAGCACATAAAGTGCGCAGGTTTGATGAAAACCCAAATGACTGACCGAAATATAACAGGAAGAACATGATGGCTGCGATCATAGTTCCCGAAAACCACCAGCTCCAGGTTTGTGTTATTAACTCCTTCATGAATTTATGAATGGTTTAAATGAAATGAAATGATAGGTTTAAATAAGTGGTTGATGAGTTTTTCTGTAGCGCTTTGATGAAAGAGCCCGCCTTTGCCATGTGTGCCGATACAGATGATATCCATCTCGTTCATCTGGTTAAAATGGATAACGCCATTCTCAACATCTTTGTCATTTATCAGGTGGCATTCATAATTACTGATGCCATTTAGCTGCGCAAACTGTTTCATGTTTTCTTCTACCTGTGGTTTATCATTTTCCACATTTGCTGAAGTAATCTGTAACAAGTGTAGTTTGGTATTAAAAGAAGAAATCAACTTGTGCATCAGTTGCATATCTTCCCTGGCAGGTTTACTGAAATCATGTACCAGCAATACATGCCTGATCTGGAGGTCTGAACGGTCGCACATCAATGAAAGCAGCGGCACTTTTGATTTACGGGCTATCATCTGAGTTTCTGAACCGGAAAGTTTTTCCTTAATACCCCATGCCCCTTTGGTTCCCATCACAATCAGGTTAAATTCATTTGATTCAGCAAAAGTAATAATTGAATCAGTGAGTTTCCCCATCACAAAATGAGTGTGTATATGATCGCCATACAGCAGTTTCAGGTTCGCCAGTTTACGTTCAGCGATCTCCTTTTGTTTTAAAAGGTAGTTCGAATCTATCTCACCACATGTTTGGATATTCCCACGCGAATCCATCGATACGGTATCCGGCACTTCCAGCACGTGGAGGAAATGAATTTCCGAATTCATCTTTTCTTCCAGTTTTTTCACCATCAGGTAACCATATTCGGCCTGAACGGAAAAGTCTGTAGGTATAAGTACTTTAACTACTTCCATGCTGATTGAAATTATAATATTAAATGTATTGAAAATAAGGATTACTTACTACATTGTATATTCTGCCATGGGCCCATATTCTGCACATTTTTAAAACCGGCATCCTGCAGCATGCGCATGGCTGAGCCGGCCCTGCTTCCGCTTCTGCATACCAGCACCACGCTATCGAATTTTCTCAAACTGTCAATCTTTGATGCGAAAATATCCAACGGATAGTTTATGCTGCAGGCTGCATGGCCATCATTATCCCATTCTTCAACTGTACGTACATCTACAATGACTGTATTATTACCTGCCATTTCAGATTTTGCACCGGGTGTTGTAATTTTTTCCTGATTACCTGTATTTAAACAGGAAACAAT
>CALKVC010000170.1 GCA_937996595.1 uncultured Chitinophagaceae bacterium | reverse complement strand
TGCATGGCTTGCTGCGAATACCTGGCAGCAGACATATCGCCCGCCAGCCCATGCAGGTATACCCCCAGTAAGGCAGCTTCGGGTAAGCTATACCGTTGTGAAATAAGCCCGGTGATTATCCCGGTTAACACATCTCCCATACCGGCTTTTGCCATACCTGCATTTCCGGTTGTATTGAAATAAGCCATCTTTTCGGGTGTTATCACCGCAGTATAATGCCCTTTAAGGATGATATAAATTTGCAGGTCAGCCGCTTTTTCTATAGCGGTTTCCAACCTTTCAAAATCATCTGCTGCTTTCCCAAAAAGCCTTTCAAACTCGCCAATATGCGGAGTGATGGTTGTACCGGCAGGTAAGGACCGTAGATACTTTTGGTCTTCGGCCAATATATTCAATGCATCTGCATCCAGTACCATGGGCACTGAACTGTCAGTTAATAATTGTTTTAACAGCTGATGGGTTTCCGGATGGGTTCCCATACCCGGCCCAATGCCAATGGCAGCATATTGAGATGAATGATTAAAATGGGCAGCATGATTTTCTCCTGAAATACGGCATATAGCTTCGGGCGCTGCCAGCTGCATGATCTGGTAACCGCATGCCGGAATGTGGCAGGTGAGTTTACCGGTACCACTGTATAAGCAGCCTTTTGCTGCCAGTACTGCAGCGCCCATCATACCATAAGATCCTGTTACCAGTGCAGCATGACCGCGTTGCCCTTTGTGTGTAAATTTTGATATAGGCCTGCATAGCTGCCTGATGAGATCTGGCTGAATCATTTCAAACCGGCTTCTTTCCATTGTTTCAAATTTTTCACTAAGCCCGATCGGCAGTAAATGGAATTCGCCTGTATACTTATGGTTTTCCGGCATCAGGAAAGCCAGTTTCACTTGCTGGAAAGCCAGCGTATGGGTTGCCTGTATAACGGTATGCCCTTTGCTGCTTTTGTCAATGTACAAGCCACTTGGCACGTCAATGGAAATAATGGTTGCATGGCTGTTATTAATATGGATGGCCAGTTGCTTTGATATGCCATCAAGGGGTTTGTTAAGGCCGGTGCCGAACAAAGCATCAATTACCAGGCAATCATTTTTTATTGCCGGGAAAAAATGATCCGTTTGCAAAAAATGAATATCAGTGCTGATATGATGAAGCTGCTGGAGGTTATGCTGAAAATCTGCTGTTCCGGGTTTGCCGGTTTCCAAGATATAGGCAGTGGCGGGAATATTATTATTTATCAGTATCCTTACCAGGGCCAATCCGTCGCCGCCATTATTTCCTTTTCCACAAAAGACCATGATCGGCCTGTTGGTCATATCATGGCTTACTAACCAGTTATAACAAGCCATAGCCGCCCTTTCCATCAATACAGCAGCAGTTATTTCCTGTTCACTGATGGTAAACTGGTCCCATGCTCGGATCTGCTTTGCTGAAAAGATTTTCATAAGGCAAAGGTACAGGCTATGCGGAGTAATAAGCGTTAGAAACAGGAGTAATTTGATTGCCTTTTACCTTCCGGGAAGGCCAACATCATAATAGATATTTACCAGGTTGTTCTGGTTTAGGTCCGTATCTATCATGAATGATTTTCTTTTTTTCCCATCTATAATTTCAAGTACAGAGGTATTGGGTATGATAGAACCCAGGTTATCTGCTACAAAAGTGATCTTGTTCTGTCCGGGGTCCAGCGTAACAATTATGAACTGTGGCCTTTTCTTTACAGCAAGCCCCTGCACGATCCATTTCCCGTTTATACTAAGGGAAATGCTGTCGCCGTCTTCCACCGCATCATCCCAAATGGCCAGGGTTATCTGCCTGGCAGTTGCATCTATGTTACCTAACAGCTTTACATTCCTGTAAAGTGTGCTGTCGGGCACTTGTTTAACAGGCAGTTTTTTATAGGCATCGCTTTTCATTTTATCCGGAAAGTAAAAAACATTATCGCTGTTTTGTAACTGGAATTCCGGTGATAATTTCCACAATTCATTTTCATTTTCACTGCGTTCTTCTTTAGGTGGAAAATAAACGATGCGTGCAACAATGAATGTAGCACCTACGTCACGCTTATCTGCAAAATTGAGCAGGTAGCGGTTTTTCCCGATACTGATCTGCATTTTGCCGGTATTGGCTGCGGTTTTACCATAATTTTCAGCATAGAATACCAATGTATTTAAACCGGTATCCAGTAAAATCTCTTCCTGTGGTTTTTTGTATCCGAGGTATGCCTGGTCAATAATGGTAGAACCGTTGAATAATACAGAAATGATACCGTTCTCATTTTTCTTGCTTCCCGGAAATTCAATCCGGCATTCCCTGCTGCTTACAAAAATCGTATCCTGAATGCCGTAATAGGTGCCATAAGTGGGGGAGTGTAAAATACTGTCTGCCTGCAGGCTTTGCCAGGGTTCATTGTTTTTTTTACGTAAGCTTA
>CALKVC010000169.1 GCA_937996595.1 uncultured Chitinophagaceae bacterium | reverse complement strand
GTGGTTCAGCATTAGTACCAATCAAGATTTATAGAGAGGCTCCGTTTTTTGCGGAGCTTTTTTATGCCAAAGGATAGACTTCCTGTTTTCGTTTCTTCGAGACAGGTAGTATATTTACCTTTTTATAAAATATGAGTGAAATAATTTCAACCAATAAAGCCCCACAACCGGTTGGCGCTTACCCCCATGCTCGTCGAGTGGGAAATTTATTATTCTTATCAGGCATCGGATCACGCAGTGCAAAAGACAATGCAATACCAGGATTAGAACTGGATAAAGAAGGTAATATCATTAAATATGATATTGAAGCCGAATGCCATTCCGTTTTTGCCAATGTGAAAGCCGTACTGGAAGCCAGCGGCAGCAGCTGGAACAATATCATAGACGTAACCGTGTTCCTTACCAACATGAAAAAAGATTTCCCGCTGTATAATAAGATATACGCAGATTATTTCACCGGCGTGGAAGCATGCCGCACAACTGTTGAGGTAAAAAGCCTGCCTACGCCCATTGCCATAGAACTGAAAGTGATAGCGACGGTAAATTAGCGTATATACATTAACGTTATAAATAACTGCAACGAATAAACGAACTGTAATGAGATTTGAAAACAATTTATCATTTGCCAAAGCGCTTGACAGGGAAGACGGCCTGAAACCGTTCAGGGATAAGTTTTATATTCCGATCGTCAATGGCAAAGACAGCATCTATTTTACCGGAAACTCCCTGGGCCTGCAGCCAAAAACAACCCAGGAATATGTGCTGGATGAACTGGAAGACTGGGCCAATTACGGCGTGGAAGGGCATTTTCATGCCAGGAACCCCTGGGTAAGCTATCATGAAATGTTCCCGGAACTACTTACAGAAATTATTGGAGCCACACCAGAGGAGATCGTAGTTATGAACCAGCTTACCGTAAACCTGCATGTGCTGATGACCAGTTTTTACAGGCCAACAAAAGAACGGTACAAGATCATCTGCGAAGCGAAAGCGTTTCCATCCGACCAGTATGCTTTTGAATCCCAGGCTATCCTGCACGGTCTTGATCCCCAAAAAACAATCATAGAAGTTTCTCCCCGGCCCGGTGAACATATCATCCACACCCAGGACATACTAGATTCAATCCGACTGCATGGAAAAGAAACAGCACTTGTCCTTTTCAGCGGGGTCAATTATTATAACGGGCAGGTATTTAACATGGAAGCCATCACTAAAGCTGCCCATGAAGCCGGTGCTTATTGCGGATTCGACCTGGCTCATGCAGCCGGTAATGTTCAGTTGAAAATGCATGACTGGGATGCAGACTTCGCCTGCTGGTGCTCTTATAAATACCTGAACAGCGGGCCCGGCGGCGTTTCCGGCGCATTCATCCATCAGCGGCATATAACAGATAAGAAAATACCAAGGTTGGCAGGCTGGTGGGGACAGGACAAAGCCACCCGTTTTAAGATGGAAAAAGAATTCAACCCCATACCCACTGCCGAAGGCTGGCAACTAAGCAATGCACCGGTACTGAGTATGGCAGCCCACAAGGCCTCACTGGATATTTTCAAAGATGCCGGCATGGAAAACCTGGTAAAAAAAGGAAAGCATCTGGCTGGTTACCTCAAATTCATCCTGGCAGACATTAACAACCGCATGCCTGAAAAGATAATAGAAGTGATAACCCCGCAAGCGGAAGATGAAAGCGGCTGCCAGGTTTCCATGCTGATGCTGAAAGACGGGAAGCAGATTTTTGAAGCATTGAAAAAAGAAGGCGTAATTGCAGACTGGCGCGAACCAAACGTAATCAGGGTTGCCCCGGTTCCGCTGTACAACAGTTTTGAAGACGTGTACCGGTTTGGTGAAATTATTTCGGCAGTAACTGGAAATAACTAATTTAATATCATGATTAACCAAAAAATGCCGGGAATATTAGCGTATTAAAGATCAGGGCACTGAACCTGAGTTTACAGTAGCATAAAAGCTTAATCAGGGTTTCCGCGGCAATGGAGGTAATTATTTATACAATTTTAATCATTTGTGCTAATAAATAAGCTTTAATTAATATGAAAATTACATGCAACTTATGATAATTCTGCTCTAAGAGTAGAATTGGTAAAGTTGAAGTTACCGAAGAACTGAAGCTGATTAAAGCTCCTTCCCGCAATCGGGCTGTATATCGA
>CALKVC010000168.1 GCA_937996595.1 uncultured Chitinophagaceae bacterium | reverse complement strand
TACAGCTCCCGAAATCACTTCGTTCATCGGGACAAGCCGATTGCGGGAAGGAGCTTTACTCAACAGTAGTTCTTCGGTAGCATCATCTTCAGTAACCCTACTCTTAGAGTAGAATCTTTAATCTGTTTACGCAACTTTATAACTAATGAAAGACAGATTAATAACAAGTTACAAAGTTAAAACAGCTGATACCTATCATGACCCCCTGAATACGGGTTTTCTTTTTTCTAAAAATGCGTTTATGCCTTCGGTATAGTCAGTTGTAAGGGCGCTTTTTTGCTGCAGGGTATCTTCCGTGTCAAGCTGTTCTTCCCAGTTATTATGGAATGAATGATTTAGTGCATGCTTGGTATATGCCAGCCCTTTTGTAGGCATCTGTGCCAGTGTTTCCGCTATTTTAATACTCTCTGCGGCAAAGAGTTCATCGGCAAAATATTTGTAAATCATGCCGAGTCTTTCAGCTTCCGCGGCGCTAACCTTGTCGCCGGTCATCATCAAAGCGCTTGCTTTCTGCCAGCCGATAAGCCTTGGCAGGGTGAAAGTACCGCCGCTGTCGGGTATCAGGCCAATTTTGCTGAAAGCCTGTATGAATGAGGATGAGTCTGTAGCAACAACAACATCGCAGCAGAGGGCGATATTGGCCCCGGCCCCGGCAGCCACGCCGTTTACAGCGGCCACTACCGGTTTGGGCATATTACGTATCCTTCTTACAATAGGGTTATAATGCTCCGAAAGGATCTGCTTTATTTCAATCCTGTTTTCACCTACCAGTTCAGATATATCCTGCCCGGCACAAAAGGCCTTACCCGTACCTGTTATATATACGGCACGCACTTCATGCAGGGAAGCTGCTTCATCCAGTTTTTGCTGCAACAGCAGGGCCATTTCGCGGTTAAAGGAATTGAATTTATCCGGTCGGTTCAATGTGATATGCGCAACGGCATTCTTTATTTCAAATAATATAGACGACATAAAATGTTATTAAGGGTGTATGCTTATACATCAAAGCTTTTCACTTCGTTGTGGTTTAATAAAAACTGGTTCACGAGGTCGTAATTCCTGTCGGGCGAACTGATCCGGTACAGGTAAACGGCGTCATTATTGTCTTTCACGAATTTCATGCAACGGAAACTCAGGTCGTGCGATTTGAAAAAGTCTTCCAGGTCGTTCCTGAAATTCTTACCCAGCTCAACGGTACGTATCTTATAATCCTTAACCTTGTGGAACCTGTTGATGAAACGTTGAACCGGTTCCAGTACAAAAAGCGCCACCACTACTATGATGGATACTACAACCGCCAGCGGGTAGTTGTGGTAACCGATGGCCATGCCCAGCGCAGCAGTAACCCAGATGAGTGCGGCGGTGGTAAGCCCGTTTACCGATATACCTTCCTTGAAAATGACACCTGCGCCAATGAAACCGATTCCGGTTACAATATTACTGGCAATCCTGTCGGCGCCACCTGCTATCACTTCTTTTGATAAAATGGTATACAGGCATGAGCCTACCGAAATCAGGATCATGGTGCGGAAACCGGCTGGCTTGCTCCTGAACTCCCTTTCTAAACCGAGAACAGCGCCGATAACAAAGGCGAAAGAAACCTGTGCGGCTTCTTCAAAATAAATTGAAATATCCATAAGCAAATGCGTTCAGCAGCAATAAAGTTAAGGATATTAATGGCACTTGAAATAATCAAAAGGTTCTTTGCATTCGTTACACTGGTAAAGTGCTTTACAGGCGGTAGAACCAAACTGGCTAAGTAATGATGTGTGGTGCGAATGACATTGCGGGCATTCAATATCGGGCCTGGCAGCGTCTTCCGCCCTGTTTACCGGAGGGGCGATCCCGTATGCTTTCAGTTTTTCTTTTCCTGCTTCACTCATCCAGTCGGTGGTCCAGGCGGGTGATAACACAGATAATATCTTTACATGCCTGTAACCCTGTTCAATCAGTTTCAGCCGTATATCCATGCTGATGGCGTCCATGGCCGGGCAGCCGGAATAAGTTGGTGTGATGGTGATTGTGAGCTCCCCGTCATTATTCAACTGAACAGCCCTTACAATGCCCATATCAATGATGGATAGTACAGGAATTTCGGGGTCTGTAACGGTTTCAAGAATCTCCCATATCTTTTTTTCCTGTACCGGCTGCTTCATATCTAACTTCGTATATTCGTTAACGTAAGTAATTACCATTCAGCACCGGGGAAGCTTCTTTGCAGGGTTTGCATTTCTGCCAGCATAAAGCCCAGGTGCTCGGTATGTATGCCTTCCTTACCACCCGATTGCATATAGGTTGCCGGTGGCAGGGCAAGGGTTGCTTCTTCAAACAGTTCCCCCACTTTATCAAACCATTTTTGCTGAAGCAGGCTAATATCGGGGGCGATGCCTTGTTTCATGCAATGGTTTTCAAAGCTTGCCGGCATAAAGCATTCACCGGTATATTCCCACAGGGCGCTGACGGCATTTTTCATCCTGGTATGGCTTTCGGCGGTACCATCGCCGAGGCGAAGCACCCATTCGCTGCTCCAGCGTATATGATAGGTAATCTCTTTAAGTGATTTTGCAGCAATGGCGGCCAGTTGTTCATCACTGCTTTGGCTAAGTTGTTCGTATTGCAGTTGCTGGAACACACTGAACAGGAATTGCCTGAGTATGGTTTGTGCCCAGTCGCCGCGGGGTAATTCTGTAAGCAGCAGGTTTTTATATTCCCGTTCGTCACGCATATATGCCAGGCTGTCTTCGGTTACATGGGCGTTCTCCTGTGTATTGACCAGGCTGGCGGCATATTGATAAAAATTCCTTGACTGCCCAAGCAGGTCGAGTGAGATATTGGTGATGGCAATATCCTGTTCCAATATAGGCCCGTGTGCGCACCATTCGGCGTTTCTTTGAGAAAGGATATGCGTTGTATCTGCCAGGTGTAATACGTAATCAACCAGGTGTTTGGCTGATTGGTTTTTTGGATGAGCCGTTTGCATTAGCAATAAAATTTTGATATAAGAAAGTTCGTATGTACGAATGACCCGGTTACATGTGTTTCACTTCATCAGGCAGGTCGTAAAATGTAGGGTGCCGGTATATCTTATCGGCTGCGGGTTCATACAGGCTTTCGGCGTCTCCGGGGTCTGATGCGTGTATATCCTTGCTTTCCACCACCCAGATACTAACGCCTTCCTGCCTGCGTGTATAAACATCCCTGGCATTTTCAATGGCCATGGCGGCATCGGCGGCATGAAGGCTGCCTGCATGCTTATGGTCGAGGCCGCGGCTGCTGCGGATGAATATTTCCCAAAGCGGCCATGCTTTTTCGTTAGTTGCCTTTTCAGTAGCTGTAATATTGCCTCCTGTTTTTTCTTCGGGGATATCTCCGTAATAGAATTTTCTTACCTGTATGTTCATAATAAAGTGTTTTAACTAACGTAAATGGCTAATTGTTTTAACATTAGGCGGCTTCCTGTTTTGCACGTGCCGCTTTTTTTTCTGCATAGGCAAGCGCTGCTGCCCGTACCCAGGCGCCTTCTTCATGAGCTTTATTCCTGGCTGCCAGCCGCTGTTTGTTGCAGGGGCCGTTTCCTTTTACCACGCGCCAGAATTCATCCCAGTTTATTTCACCAAAGTCGTAGTGTTTCCTGTTTTCGTTCCATTTCAGTTCAGGATCGGGGAGAGTCATTCCCAGTACTTTTACCTGCACGGCAATCATGTCTACAAACTGCTGCCGCAATTCATCATTTGTTTTTCTCTTAATCTTCCACTTCATGCTTTGGTCGCTGTTGGTGCTTTCACTGTCTTTTGGGCCAAACATCATCAGGCTGGGCCACCACCAGCGGTTGATGGCATCCTGGCACAT
>CALKVC010000167.1 GCA_937996595.1 uncultured Chitinophagaceae bacterium | reverse complement strand
GTGCTCGCTGACGGGCATGGCAATTGCCTCTATCTCGGCGAGCGCGAATGCTCGATCCAGCGCCGCAACCAGAAGGTCATCGAAGAGGCCCCGAGCCCCTTTCTGGACGAGGCGACGCGCAAGGCCATGGGCGAACAGGCGGTCGCGCTGGCCAAGGCGGTGAGCGTGGTGCGCGACCTGGTGCGCAGTGGCGATGTTGTTAACAGGATAGAAGCGGTGCTCAGCGGAACACTGAATTTTGTCTTCAATCATTATAACGGTGAAAAACCATTTGCCGAAATCGTTCAGCAGGCACAGGATGAAGGTTATACGGAACCCGATCCGCGGCTCGACCTTAGCGGGAAAGATGTAATGCGCAAGATCATGATACTGGCCAGGGAAGCTGGTGCTAAAATGCAGATGGAAGATATCCGAAATAACAGTTTTATGCCACCGTCTTGCATGAAGGGCACCGTTAAGGATTTTTATAAGGCAATGCTTAAAGAAGAAACGCATTTCAGGAAACTGTACCAGGCAGCCGCAGCCAAAGGGAAAAAACTCAAATTCGTGGCCACATTTGAAAATGGCCATGCATCAGTTGGTTTGCAGCATATAGGCCCTTCACACGACTTCTATCATTTGTATGGTAAAGACAATATTGTTTTGTTTTATACAAATCGATATACTGATCAGCCATTGGTTGTAAAAGGAGCAGGTGCAGGGGCAGAAGTTACAGCTTCCGGCGTGTTTGCAGATATTATCCGGGCTGCCCGGGTTTAAATGTAACCAAAAATGAAAAAAGTTAAAGTTCGAATACCCGCTACCGTTGCTAACCTTGTATGCGGTTTCGATATACTCGGAATGGCTATCAACGAGCCTTTTGATGAGATGGAAGTAACATTGAGCGACGAACCAGGTATCAGGATCAGGCACCTTGACCATTTCGGTTTACCGGAAGAACCTGGAAAAAATGTTGCGGGCGTTGCCTTGCAGTCATTATTGGATGTGTATGGCAATCAAACCGGATTCAACCTGGTGGTGCATAAACATATTAAACCCGGAAGCGGACTGGGGTCCAGTGCTGCTGCCGCTGCCGGCGCTGTAGTAGCCGCCAACATGCTCCTAAACGGGCAATTCTCAAACGAACAGCTCATTGAGTTCGCTATGAACGGGGAAGAACTGGCTTCCGGTTCCAGGCATGCCGATAATATTGCTCCCTGCATTTACGGAGGCATCACCCTTGTCCGGTCAGTTTCTCCCATGGATATCACTTCCATCCCTTCTTTACCATTATTCGTTACCGTTATCCACCCGCAGATAGAAGTGAAAACAGCAGAAGCCAGGAAAATACTGCCGGTAATGGTACCATTGAAAGACGCAGTAAGGCAATGGGGAAATGTGGCCGGACTGCTAACCGGGCTGTTTAAAAACGACTTGCCACTCATCAAAAGGTCATTGGAAGATGTACTGGTTGAACCGGTTAGGAGTAAACTGATCTTCGGTTTTGATACCATAAAGAAGAACTGTATGGAAGCAGGTGCCCTGGGCGGAGGCATTTCGGGCTCCGGGCCTTCCATTTTCATGCTCAGTGAAGATGAACACAAGGCAACGCAATTGGCAGCCATCATGGAAGATGTTTATAAAGGCACAGGCATTGATTATAAAACCTATGTAACAACTATCAGCAGTAAAGGGGTTCGATTGTTTGCTGACTAAATCACGTAACTACCATGCAGTATTTCAGTACAAATAAAATATCACCGTTAGCCGGTTTTAAAGAAGCAACCATCCGCGGGCTCGCACCCGACAAAGGGCTTTATTTTCCGGAACATATACCGTTGCTCGATAAGGATTTCATTATGGATATTGAGCAATACAGCAATGCAGAAATCGCTGAAACGGTAATCAGGCCATATGTTTCAGATGATATACCCCTGAATGAACTGAAACGTATCGTGGAAGAAACGGTAAATTTCAACATGCCTTTGGTGAAAGTGAATGAACAAATGTATTCGCTCGAACTGTTCCATGGCCCCACACTGGCTTTCAAAGATATTGGTGCCCGTTTCATGAGCCGCTGCCTGGGCTATTTTGCCAGGGAAACCAACCGGAAAGTAACAGTACTTGTTGCAACTTCCGGCGATACCGGCGGCGCAGTAGCAGATGGATTTTATGATGTTGACGGTGTGGATGTAGTGATATTGTATCCATCCGGGAAAGTGAGCAGTGTACAGGAAAAACAACTGACCACGCTGGGAAAAAACATACATGCGCTGGAAGTGGAAGGGGATTTTGACGAATGCCAGCGCATGGTGAAACAGGTATTTGCAGATGAAACACTAAATGAACGGTTCTTTCTCACATCGGCCAATTCCATCAATGTGGCTCGCTGGCTCCCCCAGCAGTTCTATTATTTCTTTGCCTGGAAACAATGGGCTGATAAAGCGAATCCCCCCGTGATAGCCGTACCTAGCGGTAATTTCGGCAATATCTGCGCCGGTATGCTGGCTAACCGTTCGGGATTGCCGGTAAAGCATTTCATTGCGGCCTGCAATGCCAATGACACGGTTCCCGGGTTTTTACTAACGGGAATGTATAACCCTAAAAAGGCGGTGGCAACCATATCGAATGCAATGGATGTAAGCGATCCCAGTAATTTTGTGCGTATCATGGAAATGTTCAATCAGGATGCTGACAAACTAAAGGAACGGTTAAGCAGTTACAGTATTACCGATGCAGAAACCAAAACAACCATCCAAAGGGTGCTGCAGCAGTATCAATACCTGCTCGACCCGCATGGTGCCGTTGCCTGTAATGCCCTGGAAGCATACCTGCATGGCAGACAGGGAAAAGGCATATTCCTGGAAACAGCGCACCCGGTTAAGTTTTATGATGTGGTGGAACCCGTTACCGGTAAACCCGTTCCGGTACCGCTGCCGGTTCAGGAGCAAATGAAAAAAACAAAGTATGCAACAAAAA
>CALKVC010000166.1 GCA_937996595.1 uncultured Chitinophagaceae bacterium | reverse complement strand
ACACGACGCTCTTCCGATCTGTAGTTTATGCCGTAATTACCTTCCTGCTATTATATATACAGGCCCTGAGTATTAATAAACTCATTAACAGCCAGCGGCTGATGCAGAAGCCTAATTTCCTGAGCGGTATGAGTTACCTGTTAATCACTTCCATGTTTCCGGATTGGTTCAACCTGTCATCGCCACTGATTGTTAATACACTGCTGATACCGGTATTATTCCTCTTAAGCGGGCTTCATAATAACAACAACCCCAAAGCCACCTTGTTTAATGCAGGTATGTTGATTGGAATTGCCGGATTTTTCTATTTCCCTTCAATAGCTTTCCTGTTGTTAGTGATTGTTGGGCTCGTAATAACAAGGCCTTTCCGGCTGCCCGAATGGCTCATGGTGGTATTAGGCATCATTACACCATATTATTTCCTGGCAGCCGGTGTTTTTTTAACTGAGAAATGGAAAGGTTACCGGTTCCCTGGTTTTTCAATCAGTGTTCCTTCTTTTCAACAGCATAATTGGGCTATAGCTGCTGTAATTATCATTTGCTTTACTGTTGTCATCGGTTTTTATTTCATCCAGGATAATATGCGCAGGCAGGTTGTGCAAACCCGGAAATGCTGGAACCTGGTTTTCCTGCATTTGCTTGTTTCGCTGGTAGTACCGTTTTTGAATGCGTCGCAGGGTTTTGATTACTGGATTTTAACAGCAGTTCCGCTTGCCCTGATTGCAGGCGCGGCCTTTTTTTACCCGGAAAGAAAAATTGTTCCTTATTTATTGCATTGGGGCATGGTGCTCATATACCTGGCAACCAGTTTTTTTATTTAAATAGGCACGCCTGCCGTACATTTGCTGCAACCTATAAATAATCAAATAAGATGAAATTCGGCGTAGTGGTTTTTCCGGGGTCCAATTGCGACAGGGACATGATTGATGCGCTCCGGTATAACCTGAACCAGGAAGTGCTCCCCTTATGGCATAAGGATAAAGACCTGTCTATGTTCAGCCGGCAGGATTGCATCGTATTGCCCGGCGGGTTCAGCTATGGTGATTATTTACGCTGTGGGGCTATCGCCCGATTTAGCCCGATGATGCAAAGTGTGATCAGTTTTGCTGAAAAAGGCGGCAAAGTGCTCGGTGTTTGCAACGGTTTCCAGATACTTTGTGAAAGCGGACTGTTACCCGGTGTTTTATTACGCAATGCCGGGCAGCAATTTGTGTGTAAAAACGTGTATATCCAGTATGCAGAATCTGCGCAAAGCGACACATACAAAATACCGGTTGCTCATGGGGAAGGAAGGTATTTTGCGCATCATAATGTTTTGGAATTGATGAAAAAGAACAGGCAGGTATTGTTCCGGTACTGTTCTGCCAACGGAACGGTTGATGAAACAAGCAACCCTAACGGCACTATTGACAATATTGCGGGTATCTGTAATGAAAACGGTAATGTGATTGGTATGATGCCTCACCCGGAAAGGGCCTGCAGTACCGCTTTGAATAATACTGACGGGATAAGGATCTTTCAAAAACTGTTTGATATAGCATAGCTTACCAACAATTAACAGTCTGTTACCGTATTATCCCGGTGATTCTCATAATTTTGCATAGTATTAAATTACCTATGATGTTAAGGAAATCAGCTATTATTTTCACTTTTATTACATTATTTGTACTCAGGGCCAGCGCACAAATGGAAAACCCGGTTCAATGGGCATACAGCGCCAATAAGGTGGCAGATAAAACGTATGAACTGCACATAACGGCAACCCTGGAGGGCAATTGGCATATATATGCACAGGATGCCGGGGAAGGCCCGGTGCCAACAGAATTCAGTTTTGCAGTTAATCCTTTGGTGAAAATGGACGGTAAAGTGAAAGAAGTGGGTAAACTGGAAAAATCCTATGACCCCAATTTTAAATCGGTACTTAAGTTTTATGGGAAAAAGGTGGATTTTGTACAAAAAGTAAAACTTAAATCAAATACCAATACGGTAGTAAACGGTACGGTTACCTATATGGTTTGTAACGACAAACGATGCCTTCCCCCGAAAGATGTGCCATTTTCTGTTAAGCTCGGAGGAAAATGACGAAGATCAGTTTGTTCCCCCCACTGCACAGGAATATTATAATTTGAATACATGCCCACAGCCAAGACCATCCTGTTCCTGATAAGTTTCTTTTTCCTTTCTGCAGGCACCACATTTGGCCAGGATAGCCTGGTGGTGACGTGGACGGGTTCTGTAAAAAAAATACCCGGCACCGGTTATGAACTATCCTTCAAAGGCCATATTAAGGAAGGTTGGCATGTATACATCACCGTTAGTGAACCCGACGGCTTAACGGGTATTTCCATCCTGCAGGATGATTCAACGCTCATACTTCAAACACCGGTTATTCAATCCAGGAAGGTAACTATCAACGATCCTAATTTTGAAAAAGAACTGCAGGTATCAACCGGCAGCATCAATATCATACAGCCACTGCAAATAAAAGGTGCAGCGCCACCGGTGCTGAGGCTGACGTTTTCATATTTCACCGGTAAAGGCGACCTGTTTTTACCGGAAGAACAGCGATTGAACGTGGTGCTTGACAGCACAGCATTACCGGCTTCCGGCAGGATACTAATTCCATCGATCAACATTAAAAATCCGAAAACAACTTGCGGCTCCGAATCTGCACCGGTTGAAACCGCATCGGCCAGCCTGTTTAACATATTCATCCTGGGATTCCTGGGCGGACTGATTGCATTACTAACGCCCTGTGTATTTCCAATGATTCCGTTAACCGTGAGTTTCTTCACCAAACGCAATGAAGACAAAGCCAAAGGAAAATTCGAATCAGTGTTTTACGGCTTTAGTATTCTGTTGATTTTTGTACTACTATCCATGCCTTTTTTGATATTCAATTTATCGCCTAACACACTCAACGCAGTAGCTACCAATATTTGGGTGAACCTATTGTTCTTTGTTATCTTCATCGTTTTTGCCTTTTCCTTTTTCGGTTACTATGAAATTGCTTTACCGCATACACTAGCCAACAAAGTAGACTCTGCATCTAACCTAGGCGGTTTAGTGGGTATCTTCTTCATGGCATTAACACTGGTTGTAGTTTCCTTTTCATGCACAGGTCCTATTCTAGGCACTTTATTGGGCAGTATGGCCACAGCACCCAACGGCAA
>CALKVC010000165.1 GCA_937996595.1 uncultured Chitinophagaceae bacterium | reverse complement strand
TAGGCAGAGTATCCGGTTGAACCTGTTAATCCTGTCCAGGTATGGTAGGAAGTCCATGAGGTATCATAAAGTGTTGCACTCGTGGCATTTTTGGCGGCAGTTAAAAAATACCCATTCCATTGTTGTGCCTTGCTTAGGTTGGTACATATTAATAAAGCAATAACCAAATAAAGTTTATTCATTTTTTTCATAAATGTAATTTTATCCAAATATCAAATAAATGTTATGAATGTATTAAATAATGAGGTGTATTATAAAATTATTGAGGTAGATTATATTGTTTAATGCTATTAAAAAAATCTTCCTCATAACTATTACCAATGGGTACCTCTATTTCATTGAGGTAAATTACTTTTTTGCGCACTGAGGTTATTTTATCCAGAGGTACAATAAAGGAGCGATGTACACGCATAAATTTTGAAACGGGCAGTTTCTCTAAAATCCCTTTCATGGTGATGCGCGCCACAATGTTTTTTCCGTTTTTAATATGTATTTTAAGATAATCGTCCAGTCCTTCTATCAATTCAATATCATCAATTTTTATTTTGGTTAAACTATAGTCGGCTCTGATATAAATATACTGCTCAACTGTAGAATTATTTTGCTGAGTAAAGTTATAAAAATCAAAGGCCTTTTTTACCGACTGATTAAAGCGCTCAAAACTAAAAGGCTTTAATAAAAAATCAATGGCATTCAAATTAAATCCCTCAACTGCATACTCTCCATGTGCAGTGGTAAATATCACCATAGCAGGTTGTTTTAATTTTTTAAATACCTCAATACCCGATATAGAAGGCATATTGATATCTAAAAATAATAAATCTACTGGATAATTATTTAAATAATGGATAGCCTCTGTGGGCGAGGTAAAGGTTTTCTTTAAGTCAAGATAGCTTATCTGAGCACAAAAGCTTTCTATCACCTTAAGCGCTGGCGGCTCATCATCTATGGCAATACAACTTATCATCAATAAAGAACTAGGCTTGGCTAAGAATGAAAACCCTTTACAAGGCTCATTTATTATAGAAGAGTTAACTGATTTAGTAGAAGAAGCAGTTTTAACAGAATTCGATCGAATTACCGAACGCGGTGGCGTATTAGGATCGATGGAGACGATGTATCAACGAGGAAAAATTCAAGAAGAAAGTTTGTACTATGAACACCTGAAGCATACCGGCGAATACCCGATTGTGGGGGTTAATACATTCCTGAGCAAGAAAGGTTCGCCAACTGTATTGCCTACTGAAGTTATCAGGTCTACAACAGAAGAAAAAGAGTTCCAGATAAAAGCACTGGAAGCCTTTCAGCAGCGGCATGCCGAAAAAAGTGCCGGCATGCTTACCCGGCTTCAGCAGGTTGCCATCAGCAACGGGAACCTTTTTGAAGAACTGATGGAGACTGTTAAATACTGTTCTCTGGGGCAGATCACAAATGCGCTGTATAGCGTAGGCGGGCAATATCGACGCAATATGTAATGCTGTTTTTTTAGTTCACTATCTCTTTCATATGAAGCGGTTCTTCACTATACTGTTCTACTTAGGAATAGGACAGGCACTTTCTGCACAATTACGTTTGCCAGCCATATTTACCGATAACATGGTAATGCAGCAGCAGGTTGCCAATAAGGTTTGGGGTTGGGCACTGCCTTCGGAAACCGTTCGCGTGAGAATCCTGCAAAAAGAATATTCCACCATAGCTGATAATTCCGGGCATTGGAGCATTACACTATCACCGGTACCGGCATTTACAAAAGCCGTCATGGTTATTTCAACAGCTACAAAAGAAATCAGCATATCAAATATTATTTTTGGTGAGGTTTGGGTTTGTGGCGGACAGAGCAATATGGAATACACAATGCAGGATGTGTCTGCAACCTACCCTGATGAAATTAGTTCAGCAATGAATGATGATATCAGGTTTATTGTTGTGGATCATAAAATAAGCAATAAGGAAGAATCATCTTTTACCGCAGCATCCAATCCTTACTGGCAGGCGATAAACCGGGAAAGTGTAAGGCGCTGTTCAGCCATTGCTTATTTTTTTGCAAAAAAGATTCATCAGCGTTCAGGCATTCCGGTTGGATTGATTGTAAATCCCTGGGGAGGGACAACCCAGCAGGCCTGGATGCCACCGGAGGCGCTGGAGCCATTTCCTGCCTATAAAACAATTTATGAAAAGGATATCCTACCAATTAACATGGATGACCTTGATGAATATGCAAGCCGGTTTGAAAAACAGTATGTAATTGACAAATCATCCGCATATCCGGGCTTTGCTGCAAACCTGCTCCCGGGTTATGATGATGCGTTGTGGGAAGACTTCATGCTTCCCAAGCAATGGGAAGAAAACGGCTATCCCGATATTGATGGCCTGGCTGCATTCAGGATCAGGGTTAGGCTAACAGAATCGGATATCAATCATGATGCCGTGTTGCATTTTCCGGCCATTGATGATGCAGACAGTACGTTTGTAAACGGGCATTTTGTTGGAACCCTGCATGCATGGAATAAGAAACGTGTTTATACTGTACCAAAGGCATTTCTTAAACCGGGGGAAAATATCATACAGGTAAAAGTGGAAGACACCGGGGGCGGTGGCGGCTTCAGTGAAGATGCGGATAGCTTTTTTCTGTCAGTTAATAACGGTAATGCATACAGGAATATAAGTTTGCAGGGAAAAGCCAAATTCAGGTTCCTGGCCAGGATGGGAAACATTTCAGGGAATGTTACTATGGGCAACCTGAAGAACCAGCCATCCGTTTTGTTCAATGGCATGATGGCGCCATTGCTTAATTATTCAATCAGGGGATTTATCTGGTACCAGGGGGAAAGCAATGTTGCAATGTATGATGAATTCAGGTCTCTTTTCCCGGCATTTATCAGCAGTATCAGAAAACGGTGGGGCATAGGTGATTTTCCGTTTCTTTTTGTTCAGCTCTCATCCTATAACCCGTCATTGAAAGAACCGGAGATTAGTAACTGGGCTGAACTAAGGGATGCGCAAACCGAAGCCCTGCGGCTTCCTAATACATCAATGGCGGTAAGTTATGATGTTGGCGATATTTCTGATATACATCCGCAACACAAACAGGAACCTGGTGAAAGGCTTGCTGCAGCTGCTTTTGGAACCGTGTATCGATCAGGCATTAAAACGTTTACAGGCCCGTCATTCAGTAAATACGCCATCAATAATACAAACCTTATAAGTATCTATTTCAATCATACGGGAAAGGGCCTGGTGTCCAAAACAGCTGATCTTTCCGGGTTTGAAATCAGTTATGACGGTAAAACATTTACCCCCGTAGCAGCAGCTGTCAACGGGAAAAAGGTGAATATACAATGCAATGCCATTCCTACAGTAATCAGGTATGCCTGGGGCAATGCGCCTTTGCAGGCAGGATTAATGAACAGGGAAGGTTTTCCGGCTGTGCCTTTCAGGGTTAATATACGATAAACCAACTCCACTTTTTTTTAAAAGTACCGGTTTAACTTTCAAATATGTAGTGTTTTTGCTGCTTATTAATAATAGCTTAATATTCTATTAATATTATGTTCATTTCTGTTGTATTTATTTGCATAGAGTAATTGCTTATCAATGCATACCCGTTTTGGGTCTGCAGTATCATAATTGAAACCGTAACAGATGAAGAAAATCCATTTTTTTGTTCAAAGTTTGGTTATTAGGGTATTCCTGGCATGGTATACCGAATTCAATTCTCCCCTAAAATTCATCAAAGTAAGATAATAGTGCAGCCCCCAAAAAGGAGTGTGGACATCGTTGTCATCTCAGATGTACATCTTGGGACTTATGGTTGCCATGCTAAAGAATTGCTTTTTTACCTGAAAAGTATTAAGCCTAAAACGGTTATTCTTAACGGTGATATCATAGATATCTGGCAATTCAGCAAAAGATATTGGCCTAAAAGCCATATGAAAGTGATAAAGCAAATCATGCATTGGATGACAAAGAAAGTCAAGATCTATTATATCACCGGGAACCATGATGAAATGTTGAGAAAGTTTTCCGGTTTCAAGATGGGTTCTTTTAAGATTGTAGATAAGCTTGTACTGCCTGTTGCAGATGAAAAGAAGGCATGGTTTTTTCACGGAGATGTATTTGATGTTACCATGCAACATTCCAAATGGCTTGCCAGGCTTGGGGCTGTTGGTTATGATTTATTAATCCTGATAAACAGGTTTATAAATTTCATTTCAGAAAAATTACTCAATAAGGGGAAACTGTCTTTGTCTAAGAAGATCAAGAACAGTGTTAAGTCTGCTGTTAAGTTCATAAATAGCTTTGAACAGACTGCCGCAGACATAGCAATAGCCAATTCTTATGATTATGTGGTTTGCGGGCATATACATCAACCGGAAATGAGGGAGATAACCAATGAACAAGGTTCTGTTGTGTATCTGAATTCGGGAGACTGGATTGAAAACCTAACAGCACTTGAGTATACAGACGGAAAATGGAGCATATACAAATTTGACGCTGCTGATATGATACATGTGAAGCAACATATTGAAGAAACAGAGCCAAGTAACTCACAGTTATTTGAAGAGTTACTTGCCGGGTTCAACTTAATGAGGGCAACATGAAAATACTTTATGCAATCCAGGGAACTGGTAATGGACACATAAGCAGGGCAAGGGATATCATTCCTGTTTTGTCAAAAATGGGCGAACTTGATATCCTCATAAGCGGTACGGAAGCGGAAGTGGAGTTACCGTATCCGGTAAAATACAGGTTTAAGGGATTGAGTTTTGTGTTCGGAAAAAAAGGCGGAATCGACCTGATGGCGACATACAAAAAGGGAAACCTTAAAAGGTTATATGATGAGATAAAGAGTTTGCCGGTTGAAAATTATGATATTGTGATGAATGATTTTGAGCCGGTAAGCGCCTGGGCATGTAAACTTAAAAATAAGCTTTGTATAGGGTTGAGCCACCAGGCTGCAGTTGTTAATAAGCTAGCGCCCAAGCCCAAAAAGAAAGATGTTGTTGGTTATGCTGTGCTTAAGAATTACGCACCTGTTACAGTGAAATTCGGTTTTCATTTCCAGGCCTATGATACCGATATATTCACACCGGTAATCCGGTCGCAAATCAGGAATGCAGAAGCAAAGAACAAAGGGCATTATACCGTTTACCTTCCTTCATATTCCGACGAACGAATTGTTCATATGCTTGAACATTTTCCCGAAATTGAATGGCAGGTATTTTCAAAGCATACATCAAAAACATATGAAGTAGGAAATATAAAACTATTTCCGGTAAATAATGAGGGTTTCATTGAGAGCTTTGTATCATGTACCGGAATTTTATGTGGAGCCGGTTTTGAAACACCTGCAGAAGCCCTTTATCTGAATAAAAAACTGATGGTGATTCCTATGAAAGGCCAGTACGAACAGCAATGTAATGCTGCTGCTTTAAAAGAGATGGGTGTACCTGTAATAAAAAGCCTGAAAGAAAAACACAAGGATAAGATAAAAAACTGGATAAACGATTACAAACTAATTGCAGTTGATTATCCCGATAATACCGAGTTCATTGTTTCCGGGATAATGAAAACAGCATTGTCCGGGGAGTTTGCTCAAAAAACCATTCTTTTAGGTAAGGCACCTGTTTCAGAAAAAAAGTTCAGGCGCTTAAACTTTGCCAGGATACTCAACCAAATCTCCCACTCATAATGACATTTTCGAGAGCAGATTTTGGGGATGATTTTGCATGGGGTGTTTCTACTGCAGCTTACCAGGTGGAAGGTGCCTGCGATGCTGACGGTAAAGGCCCATCAATATGGGATGATTTTGTAAAAAAGCCGCGTAAAATATATAGAAACCAGCATGCTCGTATTGCCTGCGATTTTTATAACCGCTATAAGGAGGATACAGCATTAATCAAAGCACTGAATATTCCCATTCATCGGTTATCCATTTCATGGAGCAGGATATTGCCTGATGGAACCGGCAGGCTGAACAGGAAAGGAATTGATTTTTATAACCGGTTAATTGACCATTCTCTTGAAATGGGTATACAACCCTGGGTTACTTTGTATCACTGGGATCTCCCTTTGTCACTGCATCGTGATGGCGGTTGGACAAACAGGGATGTGGTTAATTGGTTTGGATATTATGTTGATCAATGTGCCAGGCTATTTGGAGATAGGGTACAAAACTGGATGGTATTAAATGAACCGATGGTTTTCACCGGGGCAGGTTATTTTTTAGGCATACATGCTCCCGGGAAAAAAGGTCTGAAAAATTTCCTTTCCGCAGTTCATCATGCTGCCTTATGTCAGGCAGAAGGAGGAAGGATTCTGAGGCAAACGAATACATCTTTCAATATAGGAACAACATTTTCCTGTTCACACCTGGAACCATTCAGGAATAATCAAAAAGATATTCTGGCAACTGCAAAAGCAGATGTTATAATAAACAGGTTATTTATAGAACCTTTACTGGGTATGGGATATCCGGTATCAGACCTGAAGATACTGGAACGGCTGGAACAATTTATCAGGCCGGGTGATGAGGAGAAACTCGCTTTCAAAATGGATTTCATCGGACTGCAGAATTATACCAGGGAGATGATAACCCATTCTGCATTTATGCCTTATATAAAAGCAAAAATAGTTAAAGCGGAAAAGAGAGCTGTTGAAACTACTTTAATGAAATGGGAAGTGTATCCCGAAGCGATGTACCACGTGTTGAAGAAATTTGGGCAATACAAATCTATACCGAAAATTATAGTTACAGAGAATGGAGCCGCTTTTGAAGACAAATTGCAAAATGAAACGATTGATGACATTAAAAGGCGTGAATATATCTGTAAGAACTTATACCAGTTATTAAAAGCAAAGAATGAAGGCGTGAAAGTTGATGGATATTTTGTTTGGACATTGCTGGATAATTTTGAATGGGCAGAAGGTTATCATCCAACATTCGGGCTTGTTCATGTTGACTTCACAACTCAGAAGCGGATAATAAAGGAATCCGGATATTGGTTTGGCAGGCTTTTGAAGGGCGAGATTGTGAGTTAACATTATCCTATCGGTTTAGTAACAATTCCATAAAATTTAATTAACCTGTATTATCTGTGCTTGAAAGGATTATTATATAATATTGCCTGTTGAAATTTGTATTTATAAACGGTTATCCTGCAGTTTCATTTATGCAAGTTTTATCTACTTCCTCTTTTCAAATAAGTCTTAATTATTGTTATATGCAGGGCATTAAATTTTTTGAATATAAATATCTGCTGGATAACCTTAAAAGAATTAAGGAAGACAATATATCCCTATTTCCTGAGGGACACGAAGAGCAAATCTTTCGTTCAGAAGAAATGCTCATCAAAATCTATGAAGATTACCGGAAGACTTTAATTAGAGTTGCAGAAATAACTAAGCAATTCGATGAGCATAAGTTGACTATAAGAAAACTTGTAAGCAGGCATAAGAATTGTAAAAAATTCCTTACCGATAAACGGATTTGGTAGCGGTATTTCTTTCCAGGGTGATATTTACCCGCTTTACATACTTTGTGTTGTTAGCTGTCTCCAATCATAGCATTAATTGTTTGATGCTGGGTTTGAATCCGGTTATACAACAAACAGTATTTCTTCAAGTTAAAGTGGCAATATTCTTTATTGTTGTACCAGCACCGTGATTGTACTGTTGTTTCCGGAAGAGTCAATCAATTTCATCGTGTATCTTCCCGGGGAGGTGTTTGGTATTTGAATATGATTGGTGCCTTGTAATAATATGTGTTTTGAAATAAGCTGGCCTGATGCGGAATATAAACATACATCAACCGGGTAATTGAAGCCGCTATGCTTTATAGTAAGATTTCCTTTACGCACCGGATTCGGAAATATGCTTGCTTCAATTGAATTGCATGTAGCTTTAACGGTTAGCACTTCGGAGAAATTATATTTCCCGTCCCTGTCAACCATCTTAATTCGGTAAAAAATGTTTTCGTTGTTTAAGTAAGTGTTCTGGTCTGTAAACCTGTAATGTGAATTCGTGCTGCTAAAACCTTTAGCTGGCATTGCATTTAATAAAGTCCAGTTTCCTGTTAAAGATTTTGAAGTTTCAATTTCAAAACGGTCACTGTTTATTTCAGATTCAGTTTGCCAGGTTAAAACAGGCTTGCAATTGGTCAGCGATGCATTAAAATTCATGAAAACAACAGGTATCGGATCAAATACCTGGATTGTTGAAGTAGATGTATTATCACCTGCTATGTCGCCGCTTGTAGCACCGCCGGAAGTACTGCAAACAGTTCCATTGGCAAAGGTTGTGTTGCCTGAAATGGTAAATGGGCCTCCCAGTGTATTACCCTGGATTGCAATCAAGGCGGTTCTTGCCGTATTCGGTGGTATCGCATCTGATCCGTTACATAACCTGATTACACCGCCGGCATTTGAAATAATTGACCAGCCTGCGGGTAACTGATGCCCTGAAGACGGTATGCTTACAATAGAAGTAGGAACACTTATCTGGGGCCTTACTTTGTTTACAGGAACCGATACTGAAGAGCTGGTATTTGCAAGGGTTATTTCTACAAATACAGTTCCACCGAGGTTCACTGTACCAGCATTCCGAGTTAAAATGTTGAGTGATACATTTTGCGCTGTAATTGAGAGAGAAGGAAAAAAATATGCTAAGAGGATCAAAATAAATACAGGAAATTTCATTTTCTTAATCTTGATTGAGTGTTGAAATAATTTAGTCTGCAACTTTGCAAGTGGTGGAAGATGTATTATCTGCAGTATTATCCCCATAAGTAGCTGGCCCGGAAACATTACCCGGAAATTGGCCATTGGAGAATAGAACATTGCCTGAAATAGTTAAAGGCCCCCCATTGCTAATACCTTTAAATGCTATTATAGCAGTTCTGCAATTATTCGGCGGAACCTGGTCCGAACCATTTGAAAGCCTGATGATACCATCTGTACTGGATAGGATACTCCAGCCTGATGGTAATACATGCCCGCTATCTGAAATAGCTACTATTGAAACAGGGAAACTCACCTGGGGTTTTATTTTGTAAGCCATAAGGGGGATAAGGGAGCTGGTATTACAAATGGAAATTTCAAGATACCCTGTTTCACCTGTCTTCAAAACTCCACTATTTTTTGATAATACGTTTATAAGGATATTTTGTGAAAAAGCAAATTCACAAATGAAGGTAGACAGAACAGTAATGACACAGATTTTAAATGTTTTCATTTTATGTTGGTCAATTCGTACACTTAATTTATTCAGATTAAATATCCGTGCAGATATAAATAATAAGAAATTGTAAAACTATACTAACTCTCTTCTAAATTTTCACACACACTATTACCTAATCATTAATAAAATGTTATCTCAATAAAATTTGACACGACGTTGAAGAAGATAATATTTGGATAACAATTTCTTTACGTAATTAAAATCTATAACAGGTTTCTTTGCAAAAATGTAATAGATGAAAAGTAAATTGTTGTTCTTCTTATTATTGATTGTTTTATCGGGAAATGTTTTGGCGCAATCAGGCAGGATTACTGGTAAAGTGATCAATGCATCGTCAGGTCAGGCATTATCAGGTGCTAATATCACACTGGTGGAAAAATCAAAAACGGTAAGTGCCGATATGAACGGCGCGTTTAATTTTAACAAGCTTGATTCAGGAACATATTCGCTGAAATGCAGTTATGTAGGTTACCGGGAAAAGATCATTGAAGAAATCGTACTTAAAAGAAATGATGTATCAAATATTACAATTTCCCTAGAAGAAAAAAAGGCGACTCAAAATGAGGTGGTGATTACGGCAACTAGATCAAGGGCGGCAAGAGAATCAGTTGCATCTTTGCTAGTGGCCCAAAAGAACAGTGCAAGCGTTAGTGATGGGATTTCAGCAGAATCCATTAAGAAAACTCCAGACAGGAGCACCAGCGATGTTTTAAAAAGGGTAAGCGGAGCCAGTATTCAAGAAGATCGGTTTGCCATTATACGCGGTTTGAATGACCGCTACAACGCTGCATTTATTAATGGTGCGCCCTTACCCAGTACCGAAAGCGATAGGAAAGCCTTTGCATTTGACATTTTTCCTTCTGCAATTTTGGATAACCTGGTTATTTATAAAACCGCTACACCGGATAAAAGTGGAGAATTTGCTGGTGGAATTATAGATATTACTACAAAATCAATTCTGCCAAACAACTTTTCTTCCATTTCTGTTGGGGGTTCCTATAATACGTTAATAACAGGCAGTAACCGTTTTTATTCAGCAAATAAAGGTAATAAGGACTGGATTGGTATTGATGATGGAACCAGGAACATACCAGACGGTATTCCATCTTCAAAAGAAGTGAAGAACTTAACATTTTCTGAAAGGGCGAACCTTGCAAAGTCGTTTGGTAATTACAAATGGGGTTTGAAACAAGGAAATACCAGCCCGAATTTTAATTTCCAGGTTTCAAAAGGTTTCAATATAGAAAGAAAACAAAAGGAGTTTTTAGGGGCTTTGTTTTCTGTCAATTACAACAGGAACTACAATTTTAACGAAGGCGAAAGAAATAGTTATGATTTTGATTTAACAGCTCCTCCCACTAGCGAGTTGATTCAAAAAGGTAAGTACAAAGATTCAATTTTCAATGAGGAGACTATATTGGCAGCTTTAGGAAATATTTCTGTTAAGATCAATAACCGCAACAATATTAACTGGAAAAATAACTTAAGTATTAATACCGATAACAAGTTAATAAGGCGAATAGGATATCCGGACTTTGGAAGCGACTCAGAGCGTGTAGTAAAAGATGTAGTAAGATGGTACACTTCTAACCAGATATTTTCATCGCAGCTTTCAGGGGAACATCTGGTTGGTCCGGTTAAAACCAAGATTAACTGGCTGGGTGCTTTCAGTAAAGTTAAAAGAGAAATTCCAAATCTTTCGAGGTCTTCATATTTTGGAATTCCACCTGATTTATATGCTAATTTTTCAAGTGGCACAATAAGCCAGAGTGCAGGTTCTGGAACAATGTTTTTTGCCAATTCTGATGAAAGTATAAAAAGTATCAAAGTTGATATTACGCAGCCATATAAATTTATGAAGACCTCTCAAAATTTTATAAAGATTGGCGGTGGGTATCAGATTAGGAAAAGGGAATTTACAAGCAGGTTACTCGGCTTTTCTCCTTATAACAGTGGTACTGTAGCATTTGATTATGCATTGTTGCAGCTTCCTGAGGACCAGATATTTTTACCGGAGAATTTAGGTGAAATGGCTAATGGTAAAGGTGGATTTATGCTCGAAGATGGAACGCTTTCCAATTCTGATTATAATGCATCTTCTGCATTAACACATGCTTATATAATGAATGATCAGCGCTTCTTTAAAAAATTCAGATTGATTTATGGTTTGAGGATGGAAAGTTTTAACCAGAAATTGAATTCAATCAAAAATCTTAATGATACTGTTACAATTAACACAACAGTTACAGATTTTTTACCTTCTGTAAATTTTGTATACGCACTTACACAAAAAATGAATATCAGGTTATCATTTGGCCAAACAATTAACAGGCCGGAATTCAGGGAGCTCGCTCCTTATCTATTTTATGATAATGTAACACAATATACTTTTGAAGGTTTTGATACCTTAAAAAGAGCAACAATAAAGAATTATGATTTCCGGTTTGAGTTTTATCCAGGCAAAGCACAATTATTTTCAATATCAGCTTTTTACAAAGAGTTTACAGATCCTATTGAAATTGTATCAAACCCCGTTTTTGATAATCTTGCCATTTATTCAAATGCAAAATCTGCCAGAGTTTATGGTGTAGAAGCAGAATTCAGAACACTTATTTCCACACTGCTTGGTATTAAAAGGGAAAATTCGTTTTTTTCTAAGTTCACTTTGTCTGCAAATGCAGCTTATATAAAGTCAAGTGTGAAATTGGGGGGATTCGGTTTTTATGATCCTTCACTCCTGGTAACAGACCGTGCATTGCAGGGTCAATCGCCTTATATAATAAATGGTAGCATTGGATTCAATGATGAAAAATCGGGCTTTTCTTCTACAGTATCTCTTAACAGGTCAGGTGACAGGATATTTATTGCCGGAACCATATTTGATGCTGATATTTATGAAAAGGGTAGAACTGTTTTAGATTTTCAATTAGCAAAGTACTTATTAAGGAATAAACTTGAATTGAAGTTCACTGCTAAAGATTTACTGGCTCAAAACATACAATTTTACTTTGATATGGATAAGAGTAAATCATATTCAGATAAGGATAGGTATTTTTCATCTTATAATGCACCTAAAAATTTCAGCTTTAGTATAACTTATAAATTTTGATAAGAGGTGATTGTTTATTTACACTTTTTTATATTATTGATAGCAAATGGCGGCTATTCATATACGTTATTTTAAATAACAATTTGATGCCATTTTGGTAACACTGTCGATGAAATTATATTATATGTTTGTATTCATTAATTGTATGTGAACTGCGGTCTGAATTGAAATTATTCAATATCCTGGTTGAAGCATATCCCTGCAATGATTAATTCTTAAAAATATTTCACTAAAAAGTGGATGACTTGATATCATTCTGAAAAAATGGTAAACTATATACCTATGCCCGGAAAGAAATGTAAGCTATAGTAAAAATAGCTGATAAGCATATTATTTTAAACTAAATCTAATCTGAAAATGAAAAAAAACAAAAAGTAAAAAACAAAAAGTAAGTACAGTAAAATCTACCTCAACAAAAACATTTATCAAAAAAAATTAAAATGAAAAAGAAATTACTTTCAATTTTACCAATTTTGCTGGTGGCAATATTGGCTAACGCACAAGATGTAACCACATACCGTGGTGCTTTTGCTCCTGCTCCAGAGCGAATGTGGACTGAATCCTGGACAAATTGGGATCCGCAAAATACAGCATACGGAACTACTAACGTAAACGTATCAGGAAGCATTACAACTAATACTACCTGGACAAGTAACAACATTTATCTTTTACAGGGTATTGTTTATGTTAATAGTGGTGTTACACTTACTATTGAACCTGGAACCATTATCCATGGTGATGATCTAACAGCCAATTCTTCTCTGATCGTAGCAAGGGGGGGGAAACTAATTGCAGACGGTACCCCATGTAAACCTATTGTATTTACTTCCGACAAACCTATCGGACAAAGAGCCAAAGGAGATTGGGGAGGTGTTATACTTTTAGGTAATGCAAAGCATAACCTGGGTACCAATAACCTGATTGAAGGTACATCAGCTGCTGAACCACGTAACTACCATGGAGGTACAGATGATAATGATAATTCTGGTATTTTAAGGTATGTAAGAATTGA